>JAFYRL010000117.1 GCA_017546975.1 Alistipes sp. | reverse complement strand
CTGATAGAGTTCTGAAGGTCTGTTGGATATGTAGTCTTGTAATCGTCGCAGTTGAAGATAATCTGTGAGAACGCTGCATCAGCTGCAATAGTTACGTTAGAGCTCTTGTAGAAACGAGCGGGATCGTAGTAGTCACCCACGTTGTTTGTTGAAGCAGCCTTGTCGTTAGTTACAGTGATACCATTCTGCTGCCATACCTGCTGCTGCTCTGAGTATGATGTACGGTTTGCAACATTGTCGAAGTAGATTGTTGCAGACTCACCTGTACCAGGAGTTGGCTCTGGATCTGGAGTTGGCTCTGGATCTGGATCTGGAGTTACTGCACCATCAAAACGCTCGCCAGTCAAACCAGCGTAGTCAGATGCCTGAGCGAAGATAATCTGAATGTTACCATTGTTGATAGATGCAATACCCTTAATAGTACCAGCACCCTGAGCAACAGTTGAAGTACCATAAGTTGCGTACTTAGAAGAGAATACAACGAACTTGTTGCCCTCAGCATCCTCCATGTTGATAGATGTGTGAGCGCCACCCATAACCCAAGTCTTTGAAAGGTCTGAAGCAGCAACCTGAACACCCTCAAGAGCAACATACTGACCCTCGTACTTGTTTGCAAGGAAGTCTGCCATAGTTACAGTCTTAGGCTCTACAGTGTTACCAGTAGAGATTACTGTAATCTTATCCAAAGCAAGACCGCTTACCTGAACAGCGCCATTGTATGCACCGAGAGTAGCACCAGTAAGGTCAATCTGAACCTTAGTACCGAATGTGTACTCGTGGTTGGCTGCAAGATAGAACTGCAAAGCACCAGTCTCGTCCTGAACATACATACCCTTCTTAGAGGTAAGGTTGTTCAACTCATAGTTAGATACTACAACACCCTCGATTACGCCATTGATAGTAGCACCCTGACCCAATGACAATACTGAAGCGATAGAGATTGTATCACCTGGAGTTGGCTCTGGCTCTGGTTCTGGCTCTGGCTCTGGGTTTACTGGCTCATCACCACCACCCTCACCTGGAGTCTCAGCACCAAGTGCCTCGTCAGTAAGCTTGATACCACATACGATAGCGCGGGCAGAAGCCATTGTCGAATCAGCAGTTGTCAATGCAAAGTTTGCATCAGTAGAGAACTCAATCTTTGAAGTTTCAGTCAAACCCTCAAGCAAAATTGAATAGTGATCAGTCTCAGCAAAAGCAAGAGCTGTGTATGGTGGGTTACCAGTTACGCCATCGTGTGAAGCAAGTTTCTGTGACTTAGTAGCACCACCGTCAACACGGAAGTAAAGGGTTACATCGCCACCCTTCCAGCCCTGAGCATAGAAGTTGAGATACTTAGAACCATTAACGCTTACAGCACCTGAAGTGAACTTACCAGCCTGCTTAGACTTACCCAACTTGAAACCAGTAACAGTCTCACCACCGATAGTTGTTGCACCTAGTGAGTATGCTGCATTTGTAGAGTCGTCAGCAGAACATACAAAAGCAGAATCAGACTCATATACGCCGTTAGCAGGAACATTTGGCTGGTCGTTACCGCCTTCGTTACCACCTTCGTCGCCACCCTCGTTACCACCAGGAGTCTCAGTACCGTTAGCAAGGTCAATAACCTGACCACCGTTACCCAAATCCAATGTTACATCATCAAGACGGTATGCGCTCTCAGCAGTAGCCATGAACTTGATGTAAAGCTTTGCAGGAACCTCTGCCAAAGTAAAGTTTGCAGTAGCTACATTCCAACGACCCTCAGCAGTACCAGCAAATGTATACTCAACATTTGACCACTTCTGATTATCACCAGAGATAGATACGATAAATTCAGATGGAGTAAATAAGCTACCCAAAGTCTGTGAATACTTCTCAGTACCGAAAGTCAATGTAAGGTTCTTCTGTGAAGACTCAAGTGCGAGTTCCTTAACCATGAACCAAGCGTTATCCTTACCGAAGAAGATGTTGTTAACACCTGAACCATCATAGTCAGAGTATGAACCATCAGAGTTAGAGTTGTTACGAACAGTTGTGTTGTAACCCTCGTATGATACATTTGCAGCAGCAGCACCAGCAGCATTCTTCATCTCTGGGAAGTCTGCAATATATGGCCAGTAACCATCACTACTCTTAGTAGCACCCTTACCGTCGAAGTTCTCATAGTAAAGTGCGTCTGTTGTTGGAGGCTCTGGCTCTACAACCTGGATATTATCAAGGTCGATAGTCTGACCACCGTTACCGACAAAGAACTTAACATCGTCAAGACGGTATACAGATGCAACCTTAGCCTCAAACTTAATGTAAAGCTTCTCTGTAGCAGCAGCCAAAGTGAAGTTTGCAGTAGCTACATTCCAACGGCCAGGCTCAGTACCTGCGTATGTGTACTCGATTGGAGCCCACTTCTCACCATCCTTAGAAAGTGAAACAATAAACTCCTCGTTGCGGAATGTACTGTCACCATCCTGAGTGTACTTCTCAGTACCGAAAGTAATCTTGTAGCTAAGACCATCCAATGGAGCGATGTCGTTGATCTGGAAATATGCACCACCACCGAAGAAGATGTTGTTGTTACCAGAACCTGCGTAGTCAGAGTAAGAGCTATTCGATGTTGAGTTAGCACGAACAGATACGCCTGAACCGCTATAAGTTACATTTGCTGCAGCATCACCCTTTGGATTTGCAAACTCTGGGAACTGATCGATGTATGGCCATGAAGTACCTGAACCGTAAGTCTTAGTAGCTGTCTCACCGTCGAAGTCATCGCTATAAAGCAACACCTCATCTACAGTTGCCTGGTTGTCAGCAGACTGAGAAACAGTAAGCTTCTTTGTCTCCCAGTTACCATACTCCTTGTGAAGAGCGATAACCTTAATTTCAGCAGTACGCACAGCACCTGTATTGTTCATAGATACAGCCACTGTAAGGGTCTTGTTACCATTACCATTCTCTGGTGTAATAGTCACCCAGTCGTTAGTGTTCTCAACCTTCCAATTTGCATTAGAGGTTACATCCACTGTCTGGCTACCCTCCTCCTTTGTAAAGTTCAAGGTTGACTTAGACAACTCAACCTTAGGATCAGCAGCCGTAGGCTCCTCAGTCTCTGTACATGAGGTAAAGCCCAATGCAGCGCCAAGCACCATCGCAACAGCGAAGAATGACTTGAAAAGTTTGTTAAACATAATTAGAATTTTAGTTAATAAAAAAATATAAGTGTAAATCTTTTACATCATCTTTATCAGCCTATACCATACCAAAGGTATGGGCATAACACCGAGCATGCAAAAATACAACTAAATTATCAAATAAAAAAATTATATTCAACAAAAACATCTTACACCCAACCATATTATCACAAACTACAGAAATACATCAATAGGGTTGTATTTTTCGACAGAAAATAGTACATTTGCAAAATATAGAGAGTTCTAAAGTATGGGAGTAGATAGAAACATGCGTAACATAGAGAGCGACAAGGAGTTTGAGAGCCGCATACGCCCTCAAGCACTGCAAAATTTCTCTGGCCAGGATAAGATTGTCGCAAACCTCAAGATATTCATCAAGGCGGCATTGCTGCGTGGTGACTCGTTGGACCACACACTTCTACATGGTCCTCCAGGACTTGGTAAGACAACACTTGCAAATATCATTGCCAACGAGATGGGTGCACAGCTCAAGGTTACATCGGGTCCTGTGCTCGATAAACCAGGCGACCTTGCAGGCCTGCTTACCAACCTCAATCCTGGTGATGTGCTATTTATTGATGAGATTCACCGCTTAAGTCCTATTGTCGAGGAGTATCTATACTCAGCTATGGAGGACTTCAAAATTGACATCGTATTGGACAAGGGCCCTGCTGCCCGTTCTATACAGATTGAGCTTGCGCCATTTACCCTTGTTGGAGCAACTACACGCAGTGGCCTACTCACATCACCTCTGCGCGCTCGTTTTGGTATCACATGCCACCTCGAGTATTACGATGCTCCTGTACTTGCTAATATCATAAAGCGCTCTGCATCAATACTTGATGTATCGATAGATGACGATGCAGCTTTGGAAATTGCACTTCGCTCACGCGGTACTCCACGAATTGCCAACGCACTTCTTCGCCGTGTACGCGATTTCGCAATGGTCGAGGGTGAGGGTCACATCGACATCGAGATTACTCGCATAGCACTTGCAGCCCTTAACATTGATGCAAGAGGCTTAGATCAGATGGATAATAAGATATTGGCGACCATCATCGAGAAGTTCAACGGCGGCCCAGTAGGTCTAAACACTGTAGCCACAGCCGTAAGCGAGGAGGCAGGCACTATCGAGGAGGTCTATGAGCCATTCCTTATTAAAGAGGGTTTCCTAAAGCGTACGCCACGAGGCCGTGAAGCTACAGAACTTGCATACAAACACCTCGGCTACGCCTACGGCAATAGCGAGGAGCAGACTCTATTCTAATAGGTCACAATACAAACAACAATGGGCTTCAGAGATTCCCGCCCATTGTTGTTTATATTGCTAACACCCATTGAAATCAATTACTTACATAAGAATTCACAAGAGATATCCACGAAAAATATTGACACAAAAAATCCTTATGGAGAGCATCTTAACAACACCTCCATAAGGAATATTTTGTGATAGAGAAGGATATAATCCCACTCCCTTTAGACAAAGACTATCTCGCCTTCTTTCTAATCTCCTCCAAAGCCTTTACACGAGCAAGCTCAGCCTTAGCCAAGGCAATGTTGCTCTTCTGCTTCTGGATCTCAGCCTCAGTGTTAGTCTTTGCTGCTGTTAGCTCCTGCTTAACACGAGTTACCTCCTGTTTGTAGATAAGGTTTGCTGCCTGGAACTCAGCCTTAGCCTCGCGCTCAAGACGCTTTGCCTCCTCAAGAGCATACTCGTATGTATCCTTCGCAGTCTCCAAATCAAGACGAATCTGGTTAAGTCTCTCCTTAGAGCTCTTCTTAACACGACGCTCCTCCTTCTTAACAGCCTTAATGGCATTCTTCTTACCCGCTACTGCACGATCATACTCGATTCGAGCCTCGGTCACAGTCTTCTCTGGAGTCTGAGCCGACAATGTGCCTACAGCTACGATGGCAGCAATTGTCAAGATAAATCTCTTCATAGCTTCAATTAGGTTTATGTGTTATTTAATGCAAATATAAACAAAATTTTCTTATCAACCAAATAAATTATTCAATAAAAAAATATCATGTTACACTAAAAGGCTGTTTTTACATAAAAAGAGGCTTTTTAGCTCCACATTTTATCGAATAATATTGTACACTAAAGCGTAAACTCAACGACAAGCACAGACATAGGCTCCACGCTCATCTTATTCATATCTACAGCATCGCCACTAATAACATCACGACCCTCGCCCAAGCCTGCGCTAATCTCGCTATAACGAGTCCATGGCACGCGCTTAGTGTCGTTACTATTATTTATATATACGAATACTACGCTCTCATCATTATATCGGAAGTATGCGTATGTATTATCGCGGTCGATAAAGTGTAGAGTCTTACCCGAATGGATAACCTCCTTAGACTTACGCCAATTCATCAAGTGACGAGTAAAGTCGAACAACTCCTTTGCATCACCCTCATGCTGCGCCTTATCAAAGAGGTTTACGCTATCCTCAGCCCAGCCACCAGGGAAGTCAACGCGCAAGGTTGGATGACCCTTAGAGCGGTCAGTTGAGCGGAACATAAGCTCATCGCCATACAACATCTGAGGCATACCACGCATAGTACAGAGAAGCGTATGCACAATCTTCATCTTGCGAACATCACCCTCACATACATCACCTATACGATCTGTATCGTGGTTGGCCGCCATAATCATCATATTTGAGAGGTCGTGATAAACAAAGTCGTGCGACAACACCTCATATACGCGAGTCATACCCTGACCCCAGCCGCCATTACCACTCTCGCACATAGCCGAGCGCATAGCATCATGCAATGGGAAATCCATGATAGACTTCAAATTTGAGTTGAATCCATCCTTATTATAGTTACCACCCTGCCAATAAGCCAACTGAGGGATAGATGATGTCCACACCTCACCAACGATATTAAAGTTAGGATACTCCTCCATTACAGCCTTACACCACTCACTCATAGGCATCTTCTCGTTATAAGGGTAGGTATCAACACGGAAACCATCCAAGTCTGAGTACTCAACCCACCATATTGCCCACTGCTGGAAGTAGCGCAACAAGTATGGATTATCGAGGTTCATATCAGCCATAGACCTGTCAAACCAACCACTCTCCATCTGATACAAATCAGACTTTGAGGCGTTGAAATCCATATTCGTAGAGAAGGTCCAGTTAGACTGTGTGTAGCTATCCCACTTATGTGTCCAATCCTCAAATGGATGGTCAGCATACCACCAATGTGATGTAGAGCTGTGGTTAGGTACTATATCCATGATGACCTTCAAATCGCGCTTATGACACTCCTCAACATACTTCTTAAACAGTTCATTTGTACCAAAGCGTGGGTCAATAAGATAGTAGTCGCTGCATGAGTAGCCATGGTACGAAGCTCCATTCTCATTATCCAAAAGCAATGGTGTAGACCAAATAGCCGTAGCTCCTAAGTCAGCGATATAGTCAAGGTGGTCAATCATACCCTGCAAGTCACCACCATGACGACGCCACGCCTTAGAGCGGTCTGCCTTCTCTGCAGTATCGTTAGTAGAGTCATTCTCAGGGTTGCCATTAGCAAAACGGTCAGGCATGATGAGGTAGACAAAGTCTGCATTTGTAAAGCTTAGGCGCTCACGCGAGCCCTCTCTACGCTCAGCAATCGTATACTTATAATCGAGCTTACGCTTACCATTAGTAAAACGCAAGGTATACTCACCTGCAACAGCATTATCATCGATGGCCACATCGACAAATATGTAGTTTGGGCTATCAGCCTTATGTGTAGAAGCCACAGATACACCCTGACCCTCAGGAAGAATCTTCACATCGCACTGTGAGATAGCATCGCCATGCACCATAAGCTGCAACGGCATATTCATTCCTGTCCACCATGATAGTGGCTCAACATGCTTAACGCTAATCTTTGGCGTTGCCGCCGATACAGTAAGTGCTGTTATGAGAAACAGCGTAAGTGTAAAAAATCGTTTCATTATCGAACTAATATTTGGTAATGCCAAGGTGCAATATCACGCTCTACATGCTCAGATAGCTCTACACGCTCACCAGAGAGTGCATCACGATAAGTTCCAGCGTAGATACCCGTATTGAAGTCTGCGTGAATAGTGTATGGGGATAGGTTAAGTATGGCAACCACCCTGCTATCACCCACCTCACGCACAAGAGTTATCATGCAGTCCTTGGCGTTATTATCAATCTCAATCATATCACCACCACGCTCACCAGCATCCAAGGCACGCTCCTTATGTTTCAAGGCAATAAGCCTGCGATATAGCTCCGTAGTGCGGTTCTCACGATACACCTCAGCAGGTATGGCATCACGCTCGAAGAACTCGAACGAGTGATCATATCCAACCTCCTGACCTGTATAGATAAGTGGCATGGTAGATGGCATAAGGAAGGTTAATGCCGTCATTACCTCCAGCGATGCACCAAAGCGCGACTGCTCAGAGCCACTCCATGAGTTCTCGTCATGGTTAGAGGTGAAGCTCATACGCATAGCCTCACGAGGATATCTCTGTCGCTCCGAGTGGATAGCATTTCTTAAATCCCATATCCTACGCGCGCCCTTAGCAATATCGACCATAATATGGTGGACATTCCATTGATAGCTCATATTAAAGGCTCTATCGAAGAGATTATCCTCCTCAGCCTCAGCCAACATAAAAATATCGGATTTAATCTTATGCAACTCCTCGGAAGCCTCCTGCCAAAACTCTATAGGCACCAACATTGCCATATCGCACCTAAAGCCGTCTACACCAAACTCCTCGACCCAATAACGCATAGCATCGATCTCTCCGAGCCATACATCATGGTTAGCATAGTTTAACTTGGCGGTATCTGTCCAATCCCAAGGCACCTTAGCCACACCCTGCTCATCACGCTCATACCAATCTGCTGGACGCTCACTTATCCAACGAGCATCACGCGCAGTATGGTTAGCCACCCAATCCAAAAGTATCTTAATACCCATAGCATGAGCAGCCGAGACGAAGGCACGGAAATCTTCCGCAGTGCCAAACTCAGGATTTACACCCTTATAGTCGCTAATCGAGTAGTACGAACCAAGTGAGCCCTTTCTGCCATCTAGACCAATAGGATAAATAGGCATAAGCCATATAGCATCTATACCTATAGAACGCAAAAAAGGAAGACGCTCAATTGCAGCATTGAATGTTCCCTCTGAGGTAAATTGTCGTATGTTAAGTTCGTAGAGTACTGCCGAGTAACTCCAATCTGGGTGTTTGTACATATATTTCGATTAAATTGTTATAGAGTGGGGCTGCAAAACTCTAAAACAGCCCCACTTTATAACATTGCTACTTTAGTTTATCGTGCCAATAGCATGAATGCCCATGGCTCAAGCTCAACAACATCACCTGCGTTGTACTCACGCTCCTCACCGCATAGGCAGTTATACTTGCCAGCAGCGTTCTCTGAAAGAGTTAGGGCCTGAGCCTCAGCAGAGAAGTTGAAGATGCAAAGCACCTTATTGTTCTCGTTCTCGCGTGTGAATGCCAATACAGCCTCTGGAGCATCCTCAACATATACTACAGGAGCTACATTTGCACCAGCAGCCAATACTGAGTTGTTATGACGGAAAGCACATAGCTTCTTATAGAAGTCGCGGTACTCCTTACCATACTCAAGGTCTACAAGCTCCTCGATAGAATCCTTCTCGAAGAATGCCAAACGGCGGTTAAGACCAATCTCCTGACCAGTGTAGATAAGTGGCTGTGACTTAGGCAATACGAATGTAAGAGCTGCGAAAGTCTTGTGTGCATCACCCATACGCTCAAACTCAGTACCTGCCCATGAGTTCTCATCGTGGTTAGATGTAAACATAAGGCGCATTGCAGGAGCTGGATACTTAACATCGTCACGCTCAAGGTACTCCTTAAGATCCTTTACATACTTAGCATCTGTCTTGATAGTGCCGTCACCAGCAACATTCTTAGTCTCGCTACCGCCCTTAGCCATAGCGTTGAAGATATGATGAAGCTCCCAAGCGTATGTAGCCTCGAAGCCACTCTCATGCAACCATGTCTCCTCACCCTCAGCCAAGAGGTAAACATCAGGGTTAATCTCGCGTACCTGCTTCCAAGCCTCTGCCCAGAAGTCACCAGGAACATTCATAGCAACATCGCAACGGTAACCGTCAACACCCATCTCAACCCAGAACTTCAAAGCGTCAATCATAGCAAGTCGCATATCCTGGTTCTCATAGTTAAGCTTAGCGATATCAGTCCAGTCGTACTCAACGATAGGAAGACCCTTCTCCCAATCCATTACATACCACTCCTTCTTACCCTCGTTCCACCAATTAGCATCGCGTGATGTGTGGTTGGCAACCCAATCGATGATAACCTTCAAGCCAAGGTCGTGAGCAGTGTTAAGGAAACTCTGGAAGTCCTCCATAGTACCGAACTCAGGGTTAATAGCCTTGTAGTCAATGATTGAGTAGTATGAGCCAAGTGAACCCTTACGCTCTACAACACCAATAGGGCTGATTGGCATAAGCCATAAGATATCAACACCCATCTCCTTAAGCTCTGGGAGGTACTGCTCAGCAGCAGCAAATGTACCCTCAACAGTAGCCTGACGAATGTTAAGCTCATAAACTACAGAGTTAAACTTGTCAAATGCAGCCGCCTCCTGCTTACCACAGTTGCAACAGCCTACGAATGTCGCAACGATAGCGACTAAAGCCAAAAACTTCTTCATTTTCTCTATGTTTTGATTATAAATTATTTACTTACAATAGCGTAGCCATAAGCTGGGAGGACAACCTCAATACGACCCTCGCCCAAGCACTTAACCAAAGCGTTATCTGAAGCAACAGCCATCTCCAAGCCATCACACTCTACGAACTCAGGCAACTGTGCCTCAACAACACGCGCCTCGCCACGAACATTCATAGCAACAACTACCCACTCACCCATATAGTGACGCAAGAAAATCCACGCTGCATCATCAACATACAATGTGCGGTAATCACCATACATCAAAGGCATAGAGCCACGACGATACTGCATCAACGCCTTTGTCTGAGCATACTCCTTAACCTGGTAGTCGTTATAACCCTCGAACATCATCATATCGCGGTTATCTGGGTCGTTGGCACCAGGAACACCGTACTCATCACCCTGATAGATACATGGAACACCTGGCACGGTAGCGATGATAGCCTTCATAAGCTGTAGGCCAGCGTGACCCTTCTCCATATCACCAACTACAACCTCACGATGCCAACCCTCAGCCTTGTCATCAATACCCCACAATGGCATATCGCCACCAGCGATAGAGATAAAGCGTGGCTTATCGTGGTTACCTGTGATGTTACCCATAGTATGGTGTGAGCCATAAGCAGCCTCAGACTCCTCAACGACATAGGCGATATCGCGCATTGAACGGTTTGTATCAACGATAACATCGCGTGACGTATGGTATAGGTTGAAGTCGAACTGCGAGTCAATCATACCGGTCTTAACATACGAGCCGATAAGCTCTACTGAGCCATAAGTCTCACCAATCTGCCACAATGGACGGTCAGGCATCTCTGACTTCATCTTATGGCTAAGCATACGCCAGTAGTTCAATGGAATATGCTTACAAGCATCGTGACGGAAACCATCAAAGTCGAAGTTACGCACCCAGTGCAATGCTGAGTCGGTCATAGGCTCACATACCTCCTCGCGCTCAAGGTCGAGTGTTGGGATATGCTTATCAAACCATGTTGTAAGACGCTGCTCGTCCCACAAAGCGATGTTCTCACGACCGTCAGGCAAAATAAGATCAGTAGTCCAATCTGGATGCTCCTGCAAAACTGGAGAGTTGATATGTAGGTGGTTAGCCACATAGTCGAGAATAACATTCATCTCTGTGTCATGAGCTGTAGAGAGCATAGTGCGAAGCTCCTCCTCTGTACCAAAGCGCTTATCTACAACGGTGCTGTAGATAGGCCAGTAGCCGTGATAACCAGAGAACTTGGTATCTGGATTTACATTCTGACCCCACGCATCGTATGGGTTCTGTGTGATTGGAGAAATCCAGATAGTTGTGATACCCAAATCGGTGAAGAAACCATCCTCAATCTTTGCGGTGATACCTGCAAGGTCACCACCCTGATAGTCTACCTTATCCAACACCTCTGGAGAGTTAATCTTCCAGTCATTCTCAGTATTGCCGTTGTTGAAACGGTCAATCATCAACGAGTACAAAATCTGCGACTGCGCATCCTGACGACGAATATCCTCTGCGCTTGTCACAACCTCGCCGCGCTCCAATGGAAGGAGGATATCGTTGAAACGACCAACCTCAGATGCAGCGAAGATACGCACTACAGAACGGTCATAGTTCTTGGCACACTGAGGAACAGCCACACGAATTGTGTTACCCTCAATCTCTACGCCCTCAATAGCTTTGTTCTGCCACATAGCGATAGCCTCAACAACAGGCTGTGTAGCCTCAACAACGATACGACCATCCTCAACGACGGTTGTAGACATGTAGCTACCCTTAGTGTCGCGGTTACCACCAAGGACAACGATAGCCAACGCCTCGCCATTATGCCATACATCAATAGTAGATACCAACACCTCAGCCTCGGTCATAAGCACAAACTCTGACCAGTCACCCGATGTGTTGTTTAGCTCGATGCGCTCATCTGTAGTAGTTACATCATCTGCACCCACCCAATATGGGTAGTAGTCGGTTAGATAGTGTGCTGTTGTGCCAGCCTTGACATTCATAGGCACAACTGCCGAGCTGTTACCCAACTGAAATGTAGCAGCCTCGCTTGACATACAATGCACCGCAAGTAGTGATACCACTGCAGCACACGCAATGAAAATTAGTGATTTTAGTCTCATAGTTATCTTAGATTTATCATTTATACATTAGTATGGCATAGTGATACCTGGGTTACTATCTATATAGTCATAAGGGTATGGGAATACCTCCATACTTGCAGGGAATGATTGTCCATTTCTGCTATCTCCACCCTTAAATGGCCATAGATACTCACTTGAACTATATAATCTATAGCGGATTAGGTCTGTACGGCGGCACGACTCCCAAGTAAGCTCGCGAGCACGCTCTGCAACAAACATATCGCGGGCCTCATCGCTCCAAGATTGTGGCAACTGGATAGCCTCAACACCTGCACGATCAGCCAACTCATTCATCTTAGGCTGCGCTGTAGAGCCCTCGCCAAGACGAACACACGCCTCAGCATAGATTAGATATATCTCTCCCAAACGGATAAACGGAAGATCTATATTTGAAAAAGTATCTGGATCTGGATGATAATCATAATATTCATCGCAAGTCTGGTCATGAGGAATATTATTATACTTTAGATAACTCCATCCATACGAGAAGTTAGAATTAGGTTCTGGCATCTTACCCTCGCCAAGACGGCCCTTAATCCAGAACAACTTACTGCGGTTATCATCGCATTCATACTCACCAGTCTCGAAGTTAGCATTTCTAACATCGAAGAAACGTTCTACATAATCTCCATCTATACAAATACCGTCCCAACCATAAGCACCTATAAGATTAGAATATTTTTGATCAATTGATGCACAGGTTAGAAATGTTGTACCACCGTATGACTGCAAATTTGTAGTATTGAATGGTATAGCCATCAAAAACTCATTGTAAGCATTAGGGTTCTCACCATTGTCACCACGAAACAAGTCGGCATAGTTATCGCAAAGCGAGTAGCCTAAGTTAAATATTTTTTCGCAAGTATTCTGAGCCTTTTCCCACTGAGGAGTACCTGTATAGACCTCAGCATTTAGATATACGCGAGCCAATAAACCGAGAGCAGAACCCTTATCCATTCGTGGATAGTTTGAGCGCGCAGCAGGGAGCATAGAGGCGTCACTTGACAACATCTCCAACTCATCAACGATAAACTGATATACCTCGGCAGCAGGAACACGATTTTTCAAATCGAACTCTGTTGAATCGACTGTAACAAGAGGCACATCACCGAAGATATCCATCGCCATCCAGTAACACAGAGCACGAATCATACGCGCCTCGGCACGATACTCCTGAATCTTAGCCTTCACATCGTTTTGCACGCCACGAGCCACCAACTTTTCATCAGCTGTCTGACGCAAAAACTCGTTACACGACGCAATAGACTGCATAGTGCGAAATAAGACACCAAATGTAGGTTCGTCGCCCGAATCCACCCAAGTATTGGTATTCATTCCACGAACATATGCATCATTCCAAGCACATTTACAAGCATCAGTCGTCTGCTCCTGACATACAAAGAATGCTCGTGTCAGTTGTGCCAGACCTGGATCCCAACAAGCAATTCCATGATAAACATCGTGTTTACTCAATGCCTCATATAACTTGGTTATGGTGGTGGTGTATGCGCTAATCTCTGCACCATATGGATCTTCGGGCTGATGCTCTTCCGTTTGAGGATCATCAGTCTTATTGTTATCAGGATAAAAGAGATCATACAATGGACCATACTCACACGAAGTAAGAGTGAGTGATGCACCTACCATAATAAAAAATAGTATCGATTTCAACTTCATTTGTTTACTGTTTACTTTCTAAATTCAAGTTTTAGTCTAATTAGGGGTCGGGAAACCGATCAAAGTCGCCCGACCAAAGGTAAATACCGCGCTATGCGCTAACACAAGCGCGGTATTTAATTAAGTAAGGTTAATTACTTCTTAGTGATGTTGAAGTACTCGTTCTCGCCCTCGATAGTAAGAACGATCTCGTAAGTACCAGCCTCAGCAACAACGATATCACCACCGTTGTAAGAAGCAGCGATCTGAGTACCATCAACTGGAGCAAGTGAACCATCCTCAGAGTTGTAACCGTAGTTGTTGTCCCATGAGCCATCAGCACGAACCTTGAACTTCTTGTCAGCGTCATCAGCCAAGATCTCGATAGTAGCTGTAGCAGTGTTACCGCTAATTACCATAGGAGCATCCTCAGCCCAACCGTTGAATGAACCGATAACACCCCAAGTGTGCTCGCCAATAACCATAACTGGCTCCTCCTTTGGTGCTGGAGCCTCAGTCTCCTCACCGTTTACAGATGCCAACCACTTACCATCATCACCCTTCACAGTAAGAGCTACAATAGCACCGTCCTCAACAACAAGTGTAAGGTCAACAGTCTGCTCAGTACCGTTGTTGATGATGAAACCGATAGTCTGACCGCAAATGTGTGCTGGAGCAGTCCATACATAGTACTCCTTGTTATCAGCTGGGTTTACAGCCTTCTCAATAGCGTCACCTGGCCAGTTACCGCTCTGAGTGTAGTTGTCACCACCCTCAGTCCAAGCCCAAACATTGCAATTCTCCCACTCACCAGCAGTTACATCGCAGTAGATCTTAGACTCTGTGAGATCAACTGGAGCGTTTACTGGCTTGTTCTCCTCTGGATCACATGCAACAGCAAAAGCAGCTACTGCAAGTGCAAAAAACTTTACAAGTTTCATAATGTAAAAAAATTAAATAGTTAATAAAAAGGTTTATAAAAATGGGGTTGTTTTCTCGGCATTATTACCGTCATATAGAACCTACTCCTCAGATTCAGTATAGCTCATCTTAACAGTAGCATAGTCGGTGTACAACACCTTGCCAGTGCTACCCACCTTAGCGCTTACACGAATCTTAATATCAACAACCTCATCAGCCTTGACCTCGAGAGTTGTAAGAGCAGTCTGAATCTGGTTAAATGTAAGCTCAACGCTATTCTTAGTGTAACCTGTAATTACATCCAATACAGCCTCACCGTATGTAAACGAAAGAACATAGTTAAAGATGATATTCTCACCAAAAAAAGCATCCTCCCACTCAACAACAAACTTCTCTGATTGGTTGTCTGGAGTGACAGCAACCTCTGAGACTGCAAGTTCCTTAAGCACTGGTGCGATCATCTGATCCTCTGGCAAAGTCTGAATCTTCTCCAAATCTGAAGTACATGCAGAGAACAAACCAGCAGCTGCCACGAAAAGTGCAATATATTTCATCAATTTCATAATACTCTATTATTTAATTTAGTTAGCCTCTGTATTCTCCTCAGTGCCCTTGCCATAACCATCTGGATTGAGCAAGTTAGGATTAGCCTCAAGCTGCTTACTTGGAATAGCAAACACCTTCTTATACTCAGGGAATGCACTACCTACACGGCTCTCACCACCCTTGAAAGGCCATAGATATTCATCAGAGCAGAATAGACCATAACGGATAAGGTCTGTACGACGGCATGACTCCCACATAAGCTCACGAGCACGCTCAGCAACAAACCAGTTACGAGCCTCAGTATTCCATGAGGTGAGCTTATCGAAACCATAGTCTACACCAGCACGCTTTGCCAAATCCTTAATATAATCCTGTGCAGGAGTAGCATCACCCAAGCGCAAGCAAGCCTCAGCATAGATTAGGTAAATCTCTGCCAAACGAATAACAGGAAGGTCGATATTAGAGAATGTGTCGATTGCTGTAAATGTATCCTTAGTCTTATTGTGTGGGATATCATTAAACTTAAGGCAAGTCCAACCATACTGGAAGTTATAAACCTCCTCGTTTGTAGGCATCTTACCCTCGCCAAGACGGCCCTTAATCCAGAACATCTTACCACGCTCATCAACACAATCGTACTCACCAGTCTCGAAGTTAGCATTCTCTACATTGAAGAAACGCTCTACATAGTCACCATCGATACGAGGACCTCCCCAACCAGCTTTGTTACCATTGATAGAGCCATCATTAGTAATATCAGTAGCAGCAATTGCACCTGCAGTTAGCAATGTTGTACCACCATAAGACTGCTGATTCTTGTTATCGAATGGAATAGCGAACAAGAACTCGTTATAAGCATCTTCATTCTCACCATTGTCACCACGGAACATATCAGCGTAGTTGCTACATAGTGTATAACCCAAACCGAAGATACGCTCACAAGTCTGCTTTGCCTTCAACCACTCTGGCTCACCCTTATAGGTCTCGGCATTGAGATAGATACGAGCCAAAAGACCAAGAGCAGATCCCTTATCCATACGAGGATAGTTAGACTGGGCTGCTGGAAGAGCAGAGCTATCAGAAGTCAAATCCTCCAACTCTGAAACGATATACGCATAAACCTCCTCTCTTGGAGCCTGCAATGGGGCCTCAGTACCTACAGCGTCCTTCTCAGTAGCAAATGGCACTGCACCAAACACATCCATAGCCATCCAGTAGTACCAAGCACGAATTACACGAGCCTCAGCACGGAACTCCTGAACCTTCTTCTTCACATCGCTTGGAACACCTCGGTTATCCAACTTCTCATCTGTTGTCTGACGCAAAAACTCATTACAGAATGAGATTGACTGAATAGAGCGGAAGAATACACCGAACACCGCATCGTTATCAGCATCTGTCCAAGTGTTTGTATTCATAGCACGAGTCCAAGAGTCATTACCCCAAGCAACCTTACATGCGTCAGTAGTAGCCTCCTGACATACGAAGAATGCACGAGTAATCTGGCTCGCACCAGCATCGTTTACACTCACATAACTAACCTCATGAGAGCTCATTGTATTATAGAGCTTCGCAAGGCCTGTGAGGTATGACTCAACTGTATCGTTATACGCTGTCTCTGATGTTACATCAGTCTCATTTAGTGGAAGAGCATCAAGATCCTTCACACATGAAGAGAGTGTAAGCATCGCACCAAGAACAGCAGCAACAATATATTTTGTCTTCATTGTTATTCTGTTTTAATCGATTAGAAATTAAGGTTTAGACGCACTGAATAAGTACGAGGACGAGGCCAAATAGTGCCGTCGATACCAAGACTGCTGTTAATCTCAGGGTCAAGACCGCTATACTTAGTTAGAACGAATACATTCTGAACACCAGCAGCAACACGCAACTTCATATCTGAGTTACCAAGCTTACCGAATGTGTAACCAAGGTTAATATCATCCATACGGAAGAATGAAGCATTCTCCAAGAAGAGGTCTGATGCCCACTGCTCCTGAGTATTAGCTGCTACCCAACCTGTACGCTTTGTAGCCTGAGTGTAATTGCCAATAGTACCAGAGTTGATATCAATATTTGCAGTTGAGTGAGTAGACCATACATCGTTGAATGCATAGTTACCAATAGAGCCGTGACCGTTGAAACCGAAGTCCCAATTCTTGTAGCTAAACTTGAAGTTTAGACCAAAGAAGAAGTCTGGCAATGTGCTCTTACCAGTGTTGTAACGGTCATCCTGATCAATCTGACCGTTACCATTTCTATCATAGATAGCATTCTGGATAGGATTACCCTCTGCATCGTAAACCTGGCGGAACATATAGAATGTATAAGGCTTGCAACCCTCACGGTGCATTACCATACCAACACCACCAGTACCCTTTGAAGGACCACCCATGTATACAGTATACGCATCCTTGTTATTGTTGTTCAACTCCAAGAAGTAGGTATTCTGGAATGTACCGTTGAAGCCAAAACGAACACTCAAATCACCTGTACGAACTGGATTAAAGTTCAAAGAGAACTCAACACCCTCATTACGCATAGAACCGATATTGGTCATAATAGTATCACCGAAGTTTGCACCAAGTGGAGTAGTCACCTCATTCAACAAATCGCGTGTATCACGGCGGTATACATCAACACTACCATCTACCAAACCATCCCAGAAACCGAAGTCAAGACCAACATTGTATGTTACAGTTGTCTCCCAACGGATATTAGGATTGTATGCCTTAGGTGTGTAGTAGCTATAGTAACCATCCTTACCCATAAATGCCTGATCGTTTGAACCTGTTGAGAGGTAATAGCCTGCAAGGTATTTGTAGTTACCAATCTCCTGCTGACCTGTCTCACCATAGCCCAAACGGAACTTCAAAGTAGAGATAGCCTCGCTATCCTCCAAGAATGCCTCCTCCTTAACATTCCATGCAAAGGCCGCAGATGGGAAGTAACCCCAACGATTCTCCTTAGCAAACTTTGAAGAACCATCGGCGCGCATAGTGAATGTAAACAAGTAGCGAGACTCGTAAGAGTAGTTCAAACGACCAAAGAATGATACGATAAAGCTCTCCTCTGCACGATATGTTGTATCGTGGCGTGGGTTAGCTGTATTATCCTTATTGAAGTAACCATAAGAGTTACCACCACCATATACATGCTGCCATGAGTAACCAGCTGTAGCATCAATATTATGACTACCAAAAGAGTCATTGTAGTTACCGTAGAACTCCAAAAGGTTGTTGTAGTTCTTACCAAAACCCTCCTGGTACTGACCCCAACCTGTAGCATCGCTATCAGTCCAAGCACCACGAGAACTTGGCATAGTCATATTATATGTCTCAGAGATAGCGTAATCCATACCGAGATTAAGGTTGAAGCGCAAAGCCTCGAAACCGTGTACCTTATAATCAATCTGAGCATTACCCAAGAAACGGTACGCAGTCTTCTCCGAAATATGATCGTAAAGAGTTGAAAGTGGGTTGTTTGAAGCCAAAGAGTTTGGAATAAAGATACCCTGCTTGTTTACCTCGCCATACTGGAAGAAACCATTGGTAGTCATATCACCCGCCTCACGGTATGCTGGCATTGTTGGGTTGAAGAATGCAGCCTGACCAACAGCACCGCTATCAGCGTTATCCTCAGCACTATAAACACCCTTACCTGAGAGAGATACAGTAAGATGCTCGTTGAAGAACTTAGGAGATGTGTTCAAATCCAAAGTCAAACGATCATACTTTGAAGAGTGCAATGTACCCTGCTGGCTTGTGTAACCTACAGATGCACGGTATGGCAACTCATCGCAATACATAGCATTGTCGTAATTACCATAGACACTCACATTGTGATCGTGTGAGAATGCTGGACGGAAGATAAGGCTCTGCCAATCTGTATCAGCAGTACCCAACATAGTCTCGATAGTAGCAAGAGTAGTTGTACCAGCGAAAGACTCTCGGATGAAATCCTTATACTCTGTTGCAGACATCACTGGAAGAACGCTTGAGTTCTGAGACACGCTGAACGAACCGTTGTATGCGACATTCATCTTACTACCCTTACCCTTCTTGGTTGTGATGATGATGACACCGTTAGATGCACGCGAACCGTAGATAGCTGCTGCAGAAGCATCCTTCAATACTGTGAATGACTCGATGTCGTTTGCGTTAACCATGGACAAAGGGTTAGACATACCGCCACCCATATCATTTGCGATAGGCACACCGTCAATTACTACAAGTGGGCTAGAGCTTGCGTTAAGTGATGAAATACCACGAATACGCATTGTAGCGCCTGAGTTAGGACCACCGTCACCAGGGATAACCTGCAAGCCTGGAACCTTACCCTGCATCATATCCTGTGTAGATACAATAGCACCACGGTTGATGTCCTCAGCCTTAACTGCTACAACAGAACCTGTAAGGTCATTCTTCTTAACAGTACCGTAACCGATGACAACAACATCATCAATCATTGCAGAGTCCTCCTCAAGGACAACACGCTGCAACTCACTTGATATTGCCGCATAGCTCTGAGTTAAGTAACCAATGTAGCTAATAGATACTATAGACTGACCGCTCTGAACCTTCAGTACAAACTGACCGTTAAAGTCGGTGGTAATACCATTTGCAGTACCCTGCTCAACAACAGTAGCACCGATAATAGGATTACCTGTAGCATCTACTACCACACCCTTCACCTCAAATTTACCCGACTGGGCAAACACCTGAGTAGGAACAGCCAATGCAAGCATGGCAAGTCCCAAACACATAGTCAAGAATTTTCTCATAGTGTGTTAGTTTAGTTAATAATTTATTAAGATTTGTTTTATATACATATTTATATGTTATCGCTTAGTCTTGATACCAAATACCGCTACCGCACCAAGCAACAACGATACACCAGCAACAACAAGCATTGTGATCTGACCTGTCTGGATGCCGTTAACAACTTCGCCACCAACCAAGCCAAGGATCAAACCGCCGACCAACGATGCTACAATCTGTGGCAAACAAATTGTACAGTTGAACAGACCGAGGTATGAGCCAAGAGACTTACCCGAAAGCGAGTTTGTGAGAAGCGCAAATGGCAATGCAAGCATAGCAGCCCATGCACAACCTACCAACAAGAATGACACGAAGAGTAGATACTGATCGTGGATGAAGTAGGTAGAGATGAAACCTGCAGCACCAAGCACCAAACTTGTTGAGTAGGCAACCTTCTCATTCTTGAAGCGTGGAATCACCAATGCCCAAAGGATTGAGCCAATAGCCTGAACAGCAAACAAGACACCTGTCCAGTCACCTGCTGCCTGATACTCGGCTGATGATGTGGTGATTGTACCCCAAACATTCTCAGCGATACCACCTGTAGTGTATGTCCACATATAGAGGAATGCAAACCATGAGAAGAACTGCACAAGACCAATCTGCCAGAAAGCCTTAGGTGCGTGGAACAACAAATCAATAAGATTTGTCTTCTCCTCCTTAGCCTGCTCCTTGATGCCGTGGAACGCCGCGTACTCCTCAGGATTCATCTCCTTAACCTTAGCACCTGTGTAGAGGACGCAAAGAATAAGAATTGCAGCACCAATATAGAACGACCATGTTACAGAGTCTGGAATCATACCCTCTGGCGCGATATTCTTAACACCGAGGAAGGTGAAGATATATGGGAAGAGGTAACCAACCAACGAACCTGCGTTACACAACAGACTCTGGATAGAGTATGCCTTGGTCTTCTGCTCCTCGTTAACCATATCACCTACCATCATCTTGAATGGCTGCATAGCCATGTTGATAGAGGTATCGAGCAACATCAACATAATAGCGCCGAATGCCAACGCCGCCTTAACGGTCATATTGAAGCTACCAGCATTTGGCAACAATGCCATAACGATAATAGCAACCAAAGCACCTACATAGAGGTATGGCTTACGGCGACCCCACTTACACCAAGTCTTGTCGCTCATAGCTCCTACGATAGGCTGGACGATCATACCCATCAATGGAGGCAACACCCAGAAGAAGCTCAATGTGTGTGGGTCAGCACCCAATGTCGCAAAGATACGGCTGATGTTCGCACTCTGTAGTGCATAGGCAATCTGTACGCCAAAGAATCCAAAGCTTAGATTCCACATCTGCCAGAAGGAAAGGTCTCTTTTCTGCATTTTGTATAGGTTTTAATTATTTCGTCAAAAGCAATAATAATGTGTGTGCTTTATTAAAATATTTTAATATAGGCACAATTATATCACAACAAATTTTGCGAAAATTATCCAAATAAGCAAATTATTTCCGCCAAAATGGTAAGAAATGGCGACGAGTAGCACGATAATTAGACCGAACGGAACAAAAGGTGGTCTAAACAGAGGAAATTACCATACAACGAAGTTGTCAATCGTTTATTGTGATTTGGATATTTGAAAATCAGAGTTAACTTTGTAAGAAAATTCCAACTTTTCTAACTATTAAAACTAGTCGAACAAATGAAAAAGGATGAAGGAAAACAGATCTTCGGAGTGGTAAAAGTGGGTGATAAGGGTCAGATTGTTATCCCTAAGGAGGCACGCAAACTATTTGATATTAAGGCAGGTGACGCTTTACTTGTTCTTGGAGATATGAGCAAAGGCCTCGCCTTGGTCAAGACACAAATCTTTGATGATATTGTAGAGGATGTATTCAAATAGCGTGGACGAATATGGAGACAAAAAGATACTACTTTATTGACAATATTCGCTGGGGGGTAGTGCTTCTGGTATTACTCTACCATGTATTCTACAACTTTAACGCTTTGGGGGTATTTGGAGGCATCGGAGGTTTCACTGAACAGCAGTGGCAAGATACGATATGCGCGCTTCTCAATCCATGGTTTATGACACTACTTTTCGTTATTGCTGGAGCATCAAGCCGCTATGCACTTCAACGCGAAAGCGCCAAGGAGTTCCGCATAAAGCGTCGCCGCAAACTTCTTATTCCTTCAACAATCGGCATCATAACTTTTGGCTGGATACTTGGTTTGCTCAATATGCATATCGCAGGTGCGGCAATGCCAGAGGGAATACCATTTTGGGTAAAGTGGCTAATATCTATCGCCAGCGGCACAGCTCATCTATGGTTTATACAGGATCTATTTGCGTTCTCTCTTCTACTTCTTTTGGTGCGCAGAGTGATAAATGAAGTGCGAATTCAGAGTTGGCTTGATAAGCTGCCAAGATGGGGCTATGCAATCATTATGATTGGTTATTTTGGCGTATTATATCTTGCCTCACAAACGCAGGTTGACAACCCAAAACCTGAGGAGGGACTACTAAATTTGTACCGCCCAATATTCTACTTTGTAAACTTTCTAATTGGATACTATATTTTCTCCTCAGAGAGGATACACAACTATCTTGCAGAGCGAGCTAAGGGACTTATTATTATTACATTAGGTTCATGCATTTATTTTATTGGAAGATACTATGGAGTGGACTATACCCTACCAGAGGTTCTACAGAGTGTGTGGTGTAATCTCTTCTGCTGGGCAAGCGTACTTGCTATGATTGGAGCATTTAAGCGCTGGTGCGATAAGACAAGCAAAGCTACAAACTATCTAACACAGAGTAGCTTTGGCATATACATAGTACACATGGTAGTCTGCACAGCTTCATGCTTAGTACTAAAACAGACAACATTGCCAATATGGAGCATCTACCTAATAGCTATCGTAGCAACATATATCGGGTCATTTACGCTATATGAAATTCTTCACCGCATACCACTTATTCGATGGTGTATATTTGGTATTACTACGCGTAAATAACTCTCGAAAATAGTTTGGGGCAATAAGTTAGAATATGAACTTATCGCCCCAAACACACTTTTAGATAACCACTAGTCACTATCAAGCCATACAAGGAAATCCGAAGTTCTACTTCTACTCACAACAATATCCTCCTCGGTGCGAGGATTTAGTTGCAACTTAAGTCGCGTTCCGAGGTGTTTAGAGATATTTTCAATAGCGTTAATAGCTACAATACAACTACGCGAAACACGGAAAAAGCGCTTTGGATCAAGCATCTCCTGCACCATATCCAAAGAGTAATCCAACAGACGGCGCGTGCCTGCAAAGCTCACCGCATAGGTACTCTTATCCTCTGAGTAACAATATGCTATATCCTCA
This sequence comes from Alistipes sp., assembly GCA_017546975.1. Classification (GTDB taxonomy): domain Bacteria; phylum Bacteroidota; class Bacteroidia; order Bacteroidales; family Rikenellaceae; genus Alistipes. The sequence continues at coordinate 22,964 of JAFYRL010000117.1, read as the reverse complement.
ACAGGTATTATAATAATCTTCTCGCCCGTCTTTACAATAAAGCGCTTTTTATACTCCTTAGTCTTCGAAACTCCCGCTTTGACGATAGCATCCATAATCGCTTCCATATTAGGTGAATTATGTTGCTCTATACGCTCACGACAGCGCTCCCAAGCACGGACAAAATCACTATCCATAATAGGCTTTAGGAGGTAGTCCGTACAGTTAACACGAAAGGCATTTACAGCATAGTTGTCATAGGCCGTAGTGATAACAATCTGCGTATTAACACTTACCTTATCAAAGATATCGAAGCAGACGCCATCCGAAAGCTCCACATCCATAAAGATAACATCAGCACCATCGGGATTCTCCTCCAACCATTTCACAGTAGAGCGCACTGAACTAAGTGTATCAACAACAACACTATCCTGACAATGTTTATCTATGAGTTTTTTAAGATTTATCTGTGCAGGGATCTCATCCTCAACAACAAGTATCTTTATCATATAATAGGTAGTTTAACTATAAATTCTGAATTACTCTTCTCAACTACGATACCTCGCCCTGTGATATCCAAGTATTGGCGATGTATATTCTCCAGCCCAAGATGTGTCGAGGGCTGACCATGTGTTCTTAGTTGTAGGTTGTTTCTCACAACAATCCAGCCATCATCAGTAGTGATGCTTATTACCAATGGAGACTCTGCACTAACAATATTATGCTTTGTGGCATTCTCCACCAATAGCTGCAGGGCACAAGGCACAACGGCGGAATCGAGCTGATGATGCGGAATATCTATCTCATATAACATACCCGCTGTGAAGCGCTCCTTAAGCAAATCTATATACTTATGCGTAAAGTCAAGCTCATCGCTTAGTTTAACAAGAGCCTTTTGGTCATTGCTCAACATATAGCGATATATTCCCGCAAGCTTGTGAATGAAGGCACTTGCACGCTCGGTCTCCTGCTCCTGAACAAGGTAGTCTAGGATACCAAGCGAATTAAATAGGAAATGAGGGTTAATCTGCTGCTTCAAACGCTCATATTGATACTCCGAACGATGCTTCTGCTCACGCTCCTCACGAAGCCTCTGATGCGAGATTATAGACATGTGAATAAGATAGCATATCGTAATGACTATCAAGTCTATAAGTAGCGAGGCTGAAAGCACTCTAACGAACTCTGCAAGTGTTGAATAAGAGGAATTAAAATATGGCAAATCGAAGTATACGATAAGCGTTGTTATCAGAGGTATAATCAACGATGAAATAATCACAACTAATGTTGCCGTATAGCTATTTGCAGGCTTGGATTTCTGCTGCTTAGAGATATGTATTGTCAAGACAATATTTCCCACCAAGAGAAGCAACAATGCCCAGGTATTACCCACCACACTAAGGATATTATCCAGGAGCATATTCTCGGTAAAAATACCAGCTCTATCCATGGCTACATAGCCCATTCTAAGGAAGAGAATTGAGAAGCCAACAGCGATGATATGGTGCGGCGATACAGATAGACTTTTCTCGTTATTTCTCAAACGCTTAACTCGTATGGTAATTATATCTATACATACGCCAAGCAGCATGGTAACCATAAATGTCGAGACTGCAGGTGCGAACATATCATTACTTAGAAGATCCTCCATAGGCTCTCTAAGCCATGAGCCGAAGACAAAACCAAGGAGCGTGGCCACCAAGGTGAGGATAGCCATGATATCGACACGCGTATTGTTGATCATCGCCACAACAATAACCATCAAGATAGTAAGTATTGTCAGTGGGATATCATCGTAGTAGTCAAGCATACGGCTCACTATTGCCACTCCAAAGTGACAAAGAGCGAATATCAGCACGATAACGGTATTGCTTATGTGTCGAAATTTTACCATATTTCGCAAATTTACATAAAAATTTCAGCACTTCCAAATTTGAATAAAATTTTAACACATTTCAATTAAATAGCAACAAACAGTATAGGCTCCTCTATAATTAGTCCGAATTTATTATCATAATATTGGATAAATTTTCATATATTTGCACGATATTTCTTATACCTGAAAATATTTTAGAGAAATAATTATGAAATTATACAGATTACTTTTCGCTTTAGCTATTTTGATGTGCAGTTGTAATGCCCAGCAGAATGTGCTATATCTACAAAATATTGGCAGTGCAACAGAGTGTAATGTTCCTCAGAGTAGCATTATACGCATTAAACCACTCGACCAGATTACAGTTGTTGTGAATAGCAAAAACCCAGAGCTTGCTACTCCTTTCAACTCATCATCGAACTATAACGCTCTTACAGGTGCTATCGTCACAAGCACTTCAGGCTCGGAGAGCAGTATTCAGGTGCTTACGGTAGATAGCGAGGGTTATATCACCATGCCTATCATCGGCCGCATAGAGTGTGCTGGTATGACTCGCGAGGAGCTTGCCCGTAGCATCGAGAAGCTAATTAGCGAGGGTGGTTATATTCAAGATCCAAGCGTCAATGTACGCTTTGCAACGCTAACACTCTCTGTAGTGGGAGAGGTTAACAGACCAGGAAGATATGATATAAACAAAGATAGACTAACTATATTTGAGGCATTGGCATTGGCTGGAGATATGACAATCTATGGCAAGCGTGACGATGTCTTGGTGATAAGAGAGGTGGATGGCAAGAACCTTGTAACCACACTCGACCTACGCTCACCTGAGGTGTTTAGCTCGCCATGTTACTACTTGGAGCAGAACGATGTGGTTATCGTAAATCCAAACAAGTACAAGGCTGCAACATCTGAGATTAACCAGAATCGCTCATTCTGGATATCTCTAACATCAACAGCTATCTCCTTGGCAACATTCTTAACAGTAATCTTGTAAACTCTCGAAACATGACAAATATGATGGAGACCAACGAAAGGTCTGAGATAAATAGCAATACCCTTACCATACGCGAATTCGTTGAGATGGTGCTAAAGAATTGGTATTGGTTCATTATCTCGATAATTGTTTGCGGTGCAATAGCGCTCTTCTACCTTGGTTCAACACCAAATAAGTATATGCGTACCGCTACGGTACTCGTAAAGGACTCACGCAAAGGCTCTGTAAGTGAGATTACAGCCTTCAACGATGTCCTCGGCGGTATAAGTCGCCGCTCGGTAGATAACGAGATACACATCTTCAAGTCGCGCCACCTTATGGAGCAGGTCGTAAAACACTACGATCTTGACACACGCTACAGCACCACAAACGGCCTACGCACTATAGATATGTATGGTCGTATGCCTGTAGCTATTAAGTTCGTTGATGTAGCACCTAAGGGTGTAGCAAACTTTAGATACAACATCAATAAGGAGGGGGAGATTATCATTAGTCACTTTGAGGAGTACGAAGGCTTCTCTACAAAGGGGGCACTTGGCGATACGCTATCAACCCCTTATGGCGATATTGTGGCTATTGCAACGCCATACTTCGAGCAGTACCGCGACAAGGAGATAAGAGTTAAGCACTACCCTATCAATGAGATTACTGAGGCATATCGCAAGCGACTAAACTGCATAATCATTGACAAGCAGGCATCAGTTATTAGCCTTAGCATGGTTGACGAGGTACCTCTTCGTGCGGAGCATGTAATCAATGGTATCATCGAGGCCTACGACAAGGATGCTATCGAGGATAAGCAGGCTGTGTCTCTACTCACCGAGAAGTTTATCGTGGAGCGTCTTCAGAGCCTTGGCGAGGAGCTTAATAGCGCCGATATAGATATCGCTTCGTACAAGCAGAGTAACCGTCTACTTAACCCTGCACAGCAGGCATCGCTTAGCGCCGAGGAGGTAGCAAGACTTAAGGAGAGTGTACTATCGCTTGAGGCAAAATTGGAGATGGCAACATATATCCTCAACTACCTTAACGATAACGACAAGGCACTTATCCCCGCTTCAGCCGTAAGCATGAGCGGTGTATCATCAGCCCTTGTGTCGCAAATCGACAAGTACAATGAGGCACTCTTGGAGTACAAGCGACTCCTCGCAGCTTCATCACCTACGAACCCTACGATTATCGACCTTAGCAATAAGATTACAGGTATTCACGACGCTATTATAGCATCGTTGGAGTCACATATTGATGGTCTTAAGCTACAGATTGATCATATCAACCGCGAGCAGAATATCGTAAACAAGCGCATAGAGAGCTCCCCAACAATGGAGATGGAGCTTCTATCCAAAGCGCGACAGCAGAAAGTTAAGGAGGAACTATATATCTACCTTCTTACCAAGCTTGAGGAGAATGCCCTCACCGAGGCCACTGCCGAGAGTAATGCCCGCATTATAGACCGTGCATATGGTAGCAATAGACCTGTAAGTCCTAATAAGCCAATGGCTCTTATGTTTGCCATTATCATGGGCCTATGCATACCTCTTGCAATACTCTACATCCGTGAGATAATGAACACTTCGGTACGCTCACGCCGCGATATCGACAAGGCACTCACCATCCCATACCTTGGTGATGTACCTCAGTACAACGGCAAGGTGGGTAATGGCATTGTTGTTAGAGAGGATAGCCGCGATGCTCTATCGGAGTCATTCCGTATGCTTCGTACAAACCTTAGCTTCATGTCTGTAAATAATAAGGTGCAGGTTATCATGTTTACCTCATCTATTCCACATAGCGGCAAGTCGTTTGTATCGGCAAACCTCGCTATGACACTTGCAGCATCGGGCAAGCGTGTAGCTATCCTTGACCTCGACCTACGCCGTCGTACCCTATCTAAGAGCATGGGACAACGCAATAACCGCCGAGGTATTACAAGCTATCTAAGTGGTAAGATTGCCGCAATGGAGGATATTATCTCACCAAGCGAGCTAAGTCCAAATCTTGACTTTGTCTATGCTGGTCCTCAGCCACCAAACCCTACGGAGATGCTTCTATCGGAGCGCATGGACGAGCTTATCGCTACATTGCGTAGCCACTACGACTACATCATCATAGATAGCGTACCTGCTATGGCTGTGGCTGATGCAATCATCATAGATCGTCTTGTAGACCTTACGGTATATGTTATCCGTCAGGGTAACCTCGACCGTAGACAGTTACCAGATATCGAGGAGCTATACCGCGAGAAGAAGTTTAGAAACATGTGTATCATCCTCAACAGCGCTACTCATAGCGGTCACGGCTACGGCTATGGCTACGGCTACTATAGCGACAACGAGGAGCTAAGCACATGGAAGCGCCTATTAGCAAAAATTAAGGGAAGAGAGTAATTTATATGGGTAAGGAGTCATTTATCATTGCCATTGACTTTGATGGCACATGCGTGGAGCATGACTACCCCGCTGTAGGTCTTGATGTTGAGGATGCTGTGGAGACGCTACGCGCACTTAACAAGGCGGGACACCGACTCATACTATTCACTATGCGCTCAGGTACGAAACTCGATGCCGCGGTCGAATGGTTCAAGAGAAGAAACATTGAACTATGGGCAGTAAACGAAAACCCAGAACAGAGAGAGTGGACCGACTCCCCAAAGGTCCATGCCCACTACTATATTGATGACTCGGCATTAGGCTGCCCTATCATGTTTATTGATGGTGTTCGCCGTCCTGTGGTAAACTGGCGAAAGGTACGCGAGATACTCGAATATAACAGAGTACTCTAGGTGGAGGTAAAATGGATAAAACGAGGAGATCAGGAACAGAGTGGAGATTAGGGGCAGAGAATTTGACCAATAAGCCCAATAAGTCGAGAATTATATTATTGAACATACATCTTCTCGCACATAAAACAAGGGTATCAAACGCTGTTTGATACCCTTTAGTTTTATGGTCGCTGACCTGATGATTACTCCTCCTGACGGTAGGTGTGCTCAACATAGATTGCGCGCTGCATAGCCTCACGCTTAGCGATTGATGGCTTTGTGAAGTACTGACGACGACGAAGCTCCTTCAATACACCTGTACGCTCATACTTACGCTTAAACTTCTTAAGGGCGCGCTCGATGTTCTCACCCTCCTTTACCTGCATGATAATCATAATTCTATTCTTTTTTTTAATATTAGTAATCTTGTTTTGTATTGACCTCTTGGGGCGGGTCATACCCTTCACCACAATGCTCCTCAAAGGCCTCGCCTTCTCCAGAGTTTATACCTTACTCTTCGGGGTTTGTACCAAAATCGAGATAGGGCGCAATGCGTGCTGCCTCATCATGACTCAATATGTTTTTATCAATCATCTCTTCTATGGTACTCCAACCTCCTTTCAATTCTCTGTGGTTAATTATCCTTTTGAGTGTGCGATCCGTAATATATGGATGTAGCTCCAACTCTTTATGGCGTGCAAAGTTAATATATATTTTTTTAATTTTACTACTATCACACCAAATTTGTTGCGAAATTTGTTGAAAATTTTCAGCTGTAACCATTTTAAGCTCCGAAATTTGCTCTACAGAGTAGTAACCACCGAGTAATTCCCTATATCGGAGGATGTGACCGATACTCTTTGGGCCTATACCTCGCACCCTAATAAGCGATGCAGAGTCGGCACTATTTACCTCCAACGGAAAGGTTATAGCAGGCGCGGCGACTATCGTTGTGGTATCTTTTTCTGGGAAGATGATATAGGGTTTAAGACGCGCAGCCATTGCAGAGTCCACTGCGTAGCACTCCTCAAACTCCTCAATATTACGGTAGCCACCAATCATATTGCCATAGCGAACAACAAGTTCCGCCTGGCGAGAACTAAAGCCAATAGTACGCAGATATGCCGCAGTGGCTGTATCTATTCTAAAAGTGTTATACACAATCTCCTTAGATACTTCATGAGCTTTATGCTCTAACGCTGTATAGTTGCTTTGATTAGGTTTTATGCGATACTTCTCACCTATTATAATATAAGGCTCCAACACAAAGTATAGCGAATCGGTCATATCATAACAGAGAGCTATATCCTCCTTGATACGGAAGACCTTGCCCGATTCACGCCAACGAATAAGGTTAACAGCGATATTGCGAGGCACACCAGCACTTATAAGCGTTTTATAGTCCGCTTCGTTTGGATCAAATGGCGACATGGATGGAGTAGCCATAACAACACTATCTTGCTGTGTAGGCTGTGATATCGTCGCGTGTCTACCTATCGGTTCTATATATAGAGAGATTATAAGTATGGTTATGCCAAGTATAGCAATCCAAATAAGAGCCTCTACCCTATGTCGTCTATCTCGCTGCATAGCCTACCATTGAGCTTCATCCGACAGCCACAATTTGCGGTAACGACGCGAAGGAGACTCTACAAGCTCACCAATGTTATACTCATCCCATCGCTCATCTACATAGTGTATAGTATCAGGCTTCGAAGTTACAACATTTGGAAAGCGCTTAGGATTATCGCCATAACCAGGACGCTTAGAGCGCGCATCTACAATAATTACATCGTTCCAGATGCGTATATCGCGCTTTGGATCGGTATTTGCCGCCGCAAGCCACAAGAGGTCTGACGGTGTCATATATCCCGCAGCACCATGGTCAAAGAGCGCTACGAACTTAATACCTGAGATACCATTCTTAGTTAGGTACTCCTCAACATCTACCCTCTCCTGCCACTCTCTCTGAGCATAAAGGATAAGAAGTCCTAGCTCCTTGCAAAACTCCGTATTGAATAACTCTACCCCACCTGCGGGTTGCGCTGTGCGTGGTGCATGAAATGAAGCCGGAGTAGATGCAGGCTCTATATCTGTAAGGTCTATAGCGAGTTTCGAGCCATAGCCCGTAGATGCGGTAGCATGGTCAAGAACATCCAAGATACCCTCCGACCATATAAGGTTACGCTTAGGGTCTAAGCCACGAAGCAAAGCAAACATCTCCTCCTTAGAGCGTAAATTGGTGGTCTCGGGAGTGATGACAAGATATTTATTAAACATCATCTGTCCCGCACCCCACAAACCCTGAGCTACCTTATTAGGCTGACCCAAGTAACGCTTAGCAATAGACACAAAGGCGATATTGTGTGCCGTACCCTCCATAGGCATATAGAGGTCGCGCACCTCAGGCTGCACTGCAAGGCGTATTGGAGCAAGGAATATACGCTCAGTAGCCTTAGCGATATATGCATCCTCCATAGGTGGCACACCTACAATTGTAGCAGGATAGACGGCATCACGGCGCGAGGTAATAGCCTCGATATGGAACTTTGGATATAGATCCGTAAGTGAGTAGAAACCTGTGTGGTCGCCAAAAGGACCCTCCACTGTAAGTTCCTCAGAGGTATCTACATATCCCTCAAGCACAAAATCACAATCTGCAGGCACCCACAAGTCATTAGTTATACACTTAACTAACTTTACGGGACGCTGACGCAACATACCGGCGAGTAGCATCTCGTCCATGTTGTCAGGCATAGGGGCTGTAGCAGAGTATATATAGGCTGGATCACCACCTATTGCCACGCTGACAGGCATGCGCTTACCGAGACGCTTATATGCGTCATAGTGGCGGGCGCCCGTCTTATGACGATGCCAATGCATACCCGTTGTATGGTCATCGAAAATCTGCATACGGTACATTCCAAGATTTGGAATACCAGACTCAGGGTCTACCGTAGCAACCATAGGCAGTGTGATAAATGGTCCGCCATCACATGGCCATGATGTTAAGATTGGCAGACGACTAAGTCGCGCCTCCTCACCACGCCACACAATCTCCTGACACTCGCCACGCTCCTTGCTCTTGCGTGGAAACCACTTTGCCACCTCCGAGAGCATAGGGAGCATCTTGAGTTTATCCCACATAGAGTCCTTAGGCGACATTACACCCTTAAGCAGATCATCTATGCGCTTAGATATATCCTCCAACTCCTCTACACCCATGGCCATGGCCATGCGTCTATCAGAGCCCATCATGTTCATAAGCACGGGGTAATCGGTACCACTATCCTCGAAGAGTATAGCCTTACCACCACCCTCCATCTTTGATATGCGATCTGTTATCTCCGCAATCTCGAAGCGTGGATCCACCTTGGTCTTGATGCGAATAAGCTCGCCTGCAGCCTCCAACTTGCTTATGAACTCCCTAAGTCTCATACTACTCAAGTGCTAATGCCAACACCTCATTATTTGTTCTCACATAGTGGAATGTAAGACCCTCCAAGTACTCAGCTCTAATCTCCTCAATATCCTTACGATTCTCCTCCGAAAGGATAATGTCGGTGATACCTGCGCGCTTAGCCACAAGAGTCTTCTCTCTTAGTCCACCTACGGCAGTAACTCTACCTCGGAGTGTTGTTTCGCCAGTCATAGCGATACACTCCTTGATCTTACGGCCTGTATATGTAGAAGTTATGGATGTTACCATAGTGATACCCGCCGAAGGGCCATCCTTAGGCACTGCACCCTCTGGCACATGGATATTTAGGTCATACTCCTCGAACATCTTACGGTCAATGCCGAGCTCCTCATGGTGAGCCTTAACCCACTCAAAGGCAATCGTTGCCGACTCCTTCATAACATCGCCGAGGTTACCCGTAAGTGATAGTTTACCCTTACCTGGTGTAAGAATAGACTCGATATAGAGGATATCGCCACCTGTCTGTGTCCATGCAAGACCCGTAACAACACCTACCATATCCTTGATATCGTAGCGGTCGTTATGGAACTGAGGCTTACCGAGGAGCTTCTCAATATTCTCAACACCAATCTCTGGTGTTACCTCCTCCTCAAGGGCTATAGCCTTGGCACGTTGGCGCGCAATCTTTGCGATATTCTTATCGAGGCTTCTCACGCCCGACTCACGGGTGTAGTCCTCAATGATACGCACCACTGCCTCATTTGTAAGCGAGAGCTTATCCTCAGGGATACCATGAGCTTCACGCTGCTTAGCAATAAGATGCTCCTGGGCAATATGCACCTTATCCTCAAGGATATAACCAGGGATATTTATCATCTCCATACGGTCACGCAACGCTGCTGAGATATTCTCAATGTTGTTTGCCGTAGCGATAAAGAGCACCTTAGAGAGGTCATACTCCGTATCGAGGTAGTTATCGTGGAATGTTGTATTCTGCTCTGGATCAAGCACCTCTAAAAGGGCACTTGATGGATCTCCATGATTAGAGCGCGACACCTTATCAATCTCATCGAGGATGATTACAGGGTTCGAAGCACCACAGCGCTTGATGGTCTCGATGATACGACCAGGCATAGCACCAATGTATGTACGGCGGTGACCACGAATCTCCGACTCATCATGCAAGCCACCGAGTGAGATACGGCCAAATTTGCGACCCATAGCCTCAGCTACAGACTTACCGAGTGATGTCTTACCCACTCCTGGAGGGCCATACAAGCATAGGATTGGAGACTTCAAATCACCCTTAAGTTTGATTACTGCGAGGTGCTCCAAGAGGCGCTCCTTCACCTCATCAAGACCAAAGTGATCCTTATCCAACTGCGCCTTAACCTCTGCAAGGTCGAGTTTATCCTCAGTCATCTCATCCCAAGGCAAATCAAGCATAAGTTGCAAGTAGTTAATCTGCACAGAGTACTCCGCAACAGCAGGATTCAAACGCTCAAGCTTAGCTACCTCCTTATCGAAGAGCTCCGCCGTAGCCTTTGACCACTTCTTTGTCTTCGCCTGCTCGCGCAACTTAGTCACATCGGCATCCATGCCCTCGCCAAGCTCATCCTGAATGACGCGCATCTGCTGCTGAAGATAGTAATCCTTCTGCTGTTTGTCGATATCCTGCTTAACGCGATTCTGAATATCATTCTTAAGCTCTGCCAACTGCTGCTCACGCACAAGAATCTCCAACAAACGGCGTGAACGAGCCATAAGACCTGGAGCCTCCAAAAGCTGCTGGCGGTCATCATCCGTAAGCTCCATGTTAGAGCAGATAAAGTTGATGATTGCGCGATTAGAGTCGAGGTTCTTAATAGCAAAGGCCGCCTCCTTAGGCATTGCTGGCGATATATTGATGATATTTAGCGCCACCTCCTTGATAGAGTCAACAATAGCTGTGAACTCCACACTATTTGGGTCAGGCGTACTATCCTTGATAGGGGTAACTGTAGCGCGGAAATATGGCTGAGTAGATATATACTCACCGACCTCAATCTTCTCCAAGCCATTAAGAATAACCGTAAGATTTCCGTTAGGCATCTCAAGAATCTTGAGAATGCGTGCAGAAGTACCAATCTTGTGCATATCCTTAGGCTGAGGATTTTCCACTGCGCTATCAACCTGTAGCACAGCACCAAGAAGACCATCACCACTCTCCACGGCACGCACCAAAGCGATAGACTTAGGACGGCCTACAGTAATAGGGGTTACCGAGCCAGGGAAAATTACCGAGCTACGGAGTGTCAAGATAGGCAACGACTCAGGGATATTTACCTCCTCGATTGTGTCGTCGCCGCCAGAAATAATGGGTATAACCTGATGCTTACCATCAAATAGCTCAGGCACTAAGCCCATGTCATCAAACTCTTTATTATCTCTTTTATTCATAGTCAAAATGTATATTTGCTTTATCCCATGGTGCAATACACCAAAAATCGGTACAAATATAACTCTTATTTCAAAGAAATAATATCAAATAGAGGGTTTGTTAGTAACAATTTGTTGACAATTAAGAGCTACCGCGAGATTAAGGAGATGAAAGAACATTTGTGTTCGTTCGTTTTCCCATATATGTCGAACAAACGAACACAAACAAGTACTATAGGGAGGTTCTATAAATTAGGTCGAGTTTATTTTGTTGGATATTTCGAACAGATTTCTTATCTTTTTCGAGGGCGCTATGTGGGCATAGCAACCGAGGAAAGATAAGATAGATGCCAAAATAGACACAAAAGCAACCGAAATATAAAATAAAACTACCTATTGTTAAACTTAATTTACTAATTTATAGAACCTCCCTATAGATACTTCTCTCCGGTAGAGTATTTGAGATCCTCGATAAAGCTACTAATATTCTGTTCCTCATCCGATGGACAGATAAGCAATACATCGGGAGTATCAACAACGATATAATCCTTTAAGCCACTCACCACAGCAGCCTTATGCTCAGGAATTGTAATAAGCGAGCCTCGCGTGTTATGAGTCTTGATATTATCACTACTCAATGCATTGGCATACTTATCCTTGCGCGAGTTTTGGTATGCCGAGCCCCATGTACCAACATCACTCCAACCAAAGTCTCCACTATGAACATAGACATTATCTGCCTTCTCCATAATGCCGTAGTCTATTGATATGGAACGACACTCCGAGAAGACCTTCTCTATCGCCTCACCCTCGCGAGATGTACCAAACAACTCCTCAACAGAACTAAAGAGCGCCGCATGGTCAGGCAAATATTTCTCAAAAGCCTGGATAATATCACTCACTTTCCAAATAAAGATTCCAGAGTTCCATAAAAATTCTCCACACTCCAAAAAAGTCTCCGCCAACTCACGAATAGGTTTCTCGGTAAAACACTTCACCTTACATATATCCTCAGAGTCCGAGCGCTGAATATATCCATACCCTGTTTCTGGGCGTGTAGGTTCAATACCTATGGTCATCAGAGCATTGCGATACTCAATAAACTCCAACGAACTCTCCACCACTCTTGTAAACTCAACCTCATTGAGTATCAAGTGATCAGCAGGGGTAACAATCATCTCCGCATCAGGATTTTTTCGCCTCAACATATAGGATGCATAGGCGATACATGGAGCTGTATTACGACCAATAGGCTCACAGAGTATCTGTTCCTCGTTAATCTCTGGCAGATGCTCCATAACAAGCTCTTTATAGCGGCGATTTGTAACAACTATAAAGTTCTCAATAGGGACAATATTGGCAAATCTCTCGAATGTATGGCGTATAAAAGAGCGCCCCGTGCCAAGGATATCCAAAAACTGCTTTGGGTGGTTTTGTCTACTCATGGGCCAAAAGCGCTTACCCATGCCACCCGCCATAATCACACAATATCGGTTATTTTTCATCCCTTTTTGCCCTTAAATTTTATAAATTTAACACAAAGATAAAAATTTTTTGTATCTTTGCAAAATGTTTGGCACTATAAATTTGCTAAAAGTGTACCACATTGGGAGATATAAATTTTACTAACACTATGAAAATTAGGTTATTTACCATTCCAAATATCATCACACTCGCAAATCTCATGTCGGGTGTAGCCGCAACTATTGTCACACTTCAGCACCACAACTACACCCTTGCACTCGCATTGGTAGTATTGGCTGCGGTGTTCGATTTCTTTGATGGTTTTGTTGCACGCCTCCTTAACCAGCAGTCACCTCTCGGGGTACAGCTTGACTCATTGGCTGACGATGTTACATTTGGCTTGGTGCCAGCTGTGGTAATGTTCGATATGTACAACCACACATCATCATACTACGGTTGTGCATCCCCCATGATGAGTTATTTGGGCTACATAACACTAATTATTGCTGCATTTTCGGTATTGCGCCTTGCGAAGTTTAATATCGACACAACGCAGTCAACAGAGTTCTCAGGTCTACCAACACCTGCAAATGCGCTACTACTACTCTCGCTTGCTATGCTATTTGAGCAGGGCAACATCATGCTTTATCAGGAGCACATCTTGCTTATCTCTGTAGCGATGTCTTTGCTTCTTATTAGTCCAATACGAATGTTTGCACTAAAGTTCAAGGGTTTTGGTTGGCGCGGAAATCAGATGCGCTACATTTTTATCCTTGCATCGTTGTTAATTATAATCTTCGCTACGCGTTACTCTGTAGCGATAATAATAACGCTCTATATTGTCGTTTCGACCTTTGTGTGGTTGTTTTCTAAGAGGGAGGTGAAGTAGTGATGATGAAGTTTAGAGGCATACTTACAATTTTGTGTTTGGCTGTAGCGTCGCTACTCCCACTATACTCCTACGCACAGCTTGATGCTGCAGCGATGCAGCGTGGTGCTCGTGCCGCAGGTCAGACTATGGGAGCAGATCGCGGCAACAACATGGGCGAGGAGAATGGTGAACGCTCACAGACCGATACAACTCAGACAGAGGAGAAGCGTGAGCGCAAGCCTCTGGAGTCATACTATTTCGGAGATACCGTTCGTGCTCTAAACAACTGGCTATGGACTATTGACCGCGACTTTGACCGCGTAAACATCCAGCCGTTGGATACAACGCTTCAGGATTGGCGTATAGATTATGTCTTCTACCGCAAGGGTGTGGGAGACATGGCTCTCGGTGGTCTTGGACAGTCATCTCAGGCTATAAATTGGTTCGACCGCAGCCAGGACAAGGATTTCATCTTTGCCCGTAGCTACGATGCATACACTGCGCGTGTCGACAATGTACCGTTCTACAACTGTAAGACGCCATTCTCGAACCTCTCATACTCAGAGTCTGGACAGAAGCGCTACCGCGAGGAGCACTTTGAGCTTATACACACTCAGAACATCGACCCTTCGACCTCGGCAAATATAACATACAAGGCGCGAAGCACCATGGGTCTATACGATTGGCAGCGAACTAAGAACCACGCCCTATCTTTGGGTTTTGCTCATACGGGCAAACGCTACTCGGTGCATGCCGCATATATGAACAATCGTATCGAGGCGCGTGAGAATGGTGGTGTTGTTGGAGAGTGGGCTATCGCCGATACAACCTTCGAGATGCCTTCAGGTGTGCCTATGCGCTTGGCATCATCTAAGGCCGAGAATGTATATCGCAACAACGCCTTAGTGATTAAGCAGGCCTACGCCATACCACTACAGCGTGTTACTGAGTATGACTTCTCGTTGGCAGATCTTTCAGCCGTCTATATCGGTCATCAGTTGGAGTACAACACATGGTCTAAGGTATATAGCGACCAGCGCGCAACATACACCGATCTCCGTGGTCACTATAACGAGGAGACGGGCAAGTGGGAGCGTGTCGATGGCTTGGAGTACTACGACAACTGGTTCATAGACCCTAAGAAGTCACGCGACTCAATATCTGAGCGTCTGCTATCGAACAAGTTCTATGTGCAGATTCAGCCATGGGATCGCAATGGCGCAATCTCTACGATTGATGGCGGTGTGGGCGTAGACCTACACACCTACTCATACCTTCGCCCTGAGGATTATGTTCATGGCAAGGCAACCAAAGATAAACGCACCTCGTGGTACTTGTATGGTGGCACGGGTGGTAAGATTAAACGATATGCCGATTGGGGTGCTAAGGCTAAATACTACCCTACGGGCTATCGTGGCGGAGACTTCTCTATGGATGGTAACATCACCCTTAGAGCCTATATCCGCGAACTTCCTTTGATTCTCAGCGGACGCTTCTCTCAGGAGTTCCGTTCACCTGCCTACTGGCAAGAGAATCTACTCTCAAACCATTATATGTGGTTTAACTCCTTCGACAAGGAGTCTGAAACTCGTTTCGAGGTAAACTTCTCAGTCCCATCCATCGCTTTGGAGTTGGGCTTCTGGCAAGGTGTCATGGACAACATGATCTACTACGACGGTAGTAGCAATGTTCGCCAGCACACAGACCTTGTGAGCCTCACGAGTTTGTATGCTCGTAAAGATTTCCGCTTAGGTGGATTTCATTTTGACCATAGGGCATTGGTGCAAATCTCTTCCGATGAGAGTGTCCTTCCAGTTCCAGCATTTAGCGCCTACCTATCCTACTTCTTTGAGTTTTGGGTAAAGCGCGATGTGCTACGAGTGCAGTTGGGTATTGATGGTCGTTACAACACATCATACCACGCTCCAAGCTATAACCCTGCACTCTCGGTCTTCATCAATCAGCGCGATGTTAGGGTGGGTAACTATCCCTACTTAGACGCCTTTTTGTCGGCCAAGTGGAAGCGCATGCGTATCTTGCTGAAGTATCAGCATGTAAATCAGGGCTTGTTCGGTAATGGTGAGTATTTCCAGGTAGCACGCTACCCTCTCAACCCACGAATGTTCAAGCTCGGTATCTCGTGGTCGTTCTACGACTAAAGGGGAGTTTTGTCCGTGATAGCAGCCCACAAACAGATAAAAAATGTTAAAGAGAGTATCGTTTGTGGTTCTATCTGTAGCACTTATCGCTGCATATGAATCAGCTATTGGTCAGCCACAAGAGCTTCAGGCGCCAACAACCGCCGAGGCTATTGCTGCTAACCTAAAATTCAGTGAGCAGGCTCCAGCAGAGGAGGAGCTTCCATGTATTATTTCGCGCTTTGATAACCTTATGCGTAAGGTTGGCGCTGAGGAGGGACAGGATTGGCGATTGATGAGCGCCATAGCTTATAGTGAGTCCCGCTTTATAGAGAATTTGGAGTCTAAGCAGGGGGCTAAGGGTATCATGCAGATACGCCCTGTTGTGGCTCGACACTTCAAGGTGCCTGTTGAGAGTATCAACGACACCGAGACAAACATACGCCTTGCGGGTATGCTTCTTTCGGAGCTTAACGATATGCTCCGTATGCCATCCTCAACACCTGAGCAGGATCGCCTAAGCATCATCCTCGCAAGCTATAATGCAGGTATAGGCCATGTCCTCGATGCCCGCCGTTTGGCACGCTCTGAGGGCGCAAACCCAAACTCATGGGCTGTCGTAAGCCGTTACCTACAGCTAAAGTCTACACCAGACTACTACCAAAAGGAGCTTGTCAAGTGCGGCAAGTTTACGGGCAGTGGTCAGACACTAAGCTATGTTAGTCAGGTGATGCGTAAATACAACCAATACTGTTCGTTGGCGATATAAGGTAGCACCTGATATAAATAAGATATCCCGACAATAAAACCGTACATCTAAGTCGACTTATTGTCGGGATGTTTATGTAGCAGCAATGGAATAGCAATCGAGCGTTGCAACCTCAATACTATTTCGCGCCTATAGCCTTTAGAAACAACAAATTAAACTTTATAATAAATGAACAAACTAACTCTACTTTTAGCCACCGTGGCAATGATTGCTTCGGTGAGCGTAGCGCAGGCAACAGAGCCACAGGCCGAGAAGCCTAACTATGAGTTGGCAGAGCGTTTCTCACCTACAAAGGTGCGACGCGCTGTACCTCAGACTATTGTACGCCCTAACTGGTTTAAGGCAAGCAACAAATTCTGGTATAAGTGGCAGAGCGTAGATGCCGTGAACTACTACATCGTAGACCCAGCAACAGGCAAGCAGACTGAGCTTTGGTCAATGGCTGAGTTGGCTGAGAAGGTAACCTTGGCAACAAACTACCCTTTCGATGCTCAGCATACACCAGTGGAGAGAATGGAGCTTAAGGAGGATAAATACATCCTCTTTGATATCGCCCCAGCAAGAGTTATGGTCGAGAATAACGACTACGCCCCAAAGAACGAGGAGGGTAAGCCATTGGTATTCCACTTTAAGTGGGATATCGCAAAGCGTGAGCTAAGCAAGATTGAGGAGCGCGAGAGCCGCATCCCTTCATGGGCAAATGTATCACCAGATGGCAGCATCGCAGTATATCAGAAGGACTACAACCTATGGTATATGTCTATGGAGGATGTTGATAAGTTGGCTAAGGACCCTAAGGACTCAACAATCATCGAGCACCCTATCACCACAGATGCTACCGAGGCTACAGCATATCACTGGTTTGAGGACTGCATCGAGCAGCTTAAGGAGGGTGAGCGCTACCATGTATATCTACAGTGGTCACCAGACTCTAAGCACTTTGCAACAGTGCGTAGCAACACCGAGATGCTTAAGGACTTCTGGGTAATCAATGTGCTCAAGGAGCGTCCTGAGCTATTTACATATAAGTATCAGATGCCTGGTGAGCAGAGCCCAGACTTTACCCTTGAGCTCTTCGACACCGAGAAGTTCGAGCGCCGCGAAGTAGATATGGCAAAGTACAAGGAGCAGATGCTCTTTATATGCCCTGATGAGCAGAGCCATGCAGATGCTTACGAGCGCCCAATGCGAGCAAAATGGCAGGGTGACAACTCTAAGTTCTATGTTATCCGCCAGAGCCGCGATATTAAGCGTGCAGACCTCTGCGTGGTAGATGTAGCTACAGCAACAGCTAAGGATGTTGTATGCGAGGAGATGAACACATCTATTGAGTGGCAGATGCCTACGCTCATCAACAACGACAGCGAGGTTATCCAGTGGTCTGAGCGTACTGGCTGGGCACACCTATACCGCTATACAACAGATGGCAAGCTTCTAAACCAGATTACCAAGGGTGAGTGGCATGTATCTGAGGTATTGGGCGTAGATGATGCAAAGCGCGTTATCTACTTCACCGCCACAGGCTACAACAAGGATGAAAACCCATACTATCTACACCTATTCCGTGTAAACTACGATGGTACAGGTCTTAAGCAGCTCGACCCAAAGAACTTCAATGGTGTGTTCTCGCTCTCTGATGACCGTAAGTTCTTCACTACAACATACTCACGCGTGGATGCAGCTCCTGTATCTGAGCTCTACACAACTGAGGGTCGCAAGGTACTTACGCTTCAGACTGTAGACCTTGAGCCATTGTATGCTATGGGTTACAAACTTCCAGAGACCTTCGTGGTTAAGGCTGCAGATGGCATCACAGACCTACACGGTGTTATGTACAAGCCTTACGACTTCGACCCATCGAAGAAGTACCCTATCATCGAGTATGTATACCCAGGCCCTCAGACCGAGGCTGTAGAGCAGTCATGGTACCACCCACAGATTCGTACCGATCGTCTTGCTCAGCTCGGCTTCATCGTTATCACTGTAGGTAACCGCGGTGGTCACCCAGATCGCTCTAAGTGGTATCACAACTACGGCTACGGTAACCTTCGCGATTATGGTCTTAAGGATAAGGTTGTTGCGGCACAGCAGCTTGCAGCACGCTACAGCTACATCGACATCTCTCGTGTAGGTATTCATGGTCACTCAGGTGGTGGTTTCATGTCTACAGCAGCTATTTTGATGTACCCAGACTTCTTCGATGTTGCCGTATCATGCGCCGGTAACCATGATAACAACATCTATAACCGCTGGTGGTCTGAGAAGCACCACGGTATCAAGGAGGTAGAGAAGGATGGTGAGACTATCTTCGAGTACCACATCTCTGCTAACCACGAGCTTGCATCACGCCTTAAGGGTAATCTTCTTCTTGTTCATGGCGATATTGACGAGAATGTACACCCAGGTTGTACTTTGCGTGTTGTGGATGCTCTTATCCGCAATAACAAGCGTTTCGATATGCTTATGCTCCCAGGTCAGCGTCATGGCTTTGGCGATATGAACGACTACTTCTTCTGGCGCATGGCAGACTACTTCTCAGAGCACCTTCTTGGTGAGCGTGAGAGAACAACAGATATTCCACAGCTTAACAATGATATTTAATTAAGGCTGAGAACTTCAAACTAAAAAGATGGTGACTGACGCAATTAGTCACCATCTTTTTAGTTTGTACTAATACCATGATTTATTACTCTAAGTACACTATTTCCTGCATACCTATCCACAATACCCGAAAGGCGTATGGACTTATTGGGAATACTCTCCTTAGCATAGTGGCAACTAGCAGCAACGACAACTACTAGTGTATCACAGCCATCTGTGAAGTGGCGTTGTGTATCTACAGTTCGTCCACTATTGGGGTCTATATCTGCCCACAACGCCCCATGCTCCTCTTCGACAAGAGATAAACCATCTATAGATACCATCGTTAACATATCTCTATCCTGCAGTGTGGCAATAGTTCGTTGATTTACTATCGGGGGCAAATTATCACTTGGCTGAGGATGTATATAGTTTAGAATAAGCGATGAGGGTACTCTATCGACAAGATACTCACCCGTAGGTTTAGTGCCAAGAAGCAGCTTTGTGCCATTATTTGCAATCCAAAGCCCAGAACAGTGTACCCTGACCCTACTATATAGTGGGAGTATGTTCTCCACATCGTCAGCATCAATATTTACAGCCACACCACCGCTACTATCGGCTACTACCACACATTTATTCAACTCCCCCAACTTATCATTAGCAACGACATAGCCCTCAACATATATATCATCAGGGATAATAACCGTACTGTGACCAACATAACTCCATAAATGAGCTACTGAGCAACTATGAGTGCGCTCTACATCGTTATCACGACCACACCCAACCACAAGCAGGAGCAGGCTAATATATAGAACAATCCCTTTCATAACGCATCTTCAAATAGTAGCACTCATCTAAGCCTCGATAGCTATCCCTTTGCAGTGTACCAACAATCGTTACATCATCTGTTGGGATACGAGATTTTGCATAGCGGGCATTAGGGCGGGTATATACAGCTATACTATCGCCATTTCTATCCTTAAACATAGAGTAACCCTCCCAAATAGCACGACCGAGGTCATCACCCGCAAGTGTATCTATAGAGGAGGAGTCAACCAACTTCAAACCCCGTATCTCGATTAGCCTGCCACACATATTTTTGCGACACTCAGGAATAGTTAAAAGCATAGGCTCGACAGTAGTTACATCCATACTGCGTACCACAACCCTATCACACTCCGCCCACGAAGCTAAGTTACCAACAGCGTAGTGCTCATATTGAGGTGCTTTTCGCCCAACCTGCATGACTCCACGAGAATAGTCAGCATAGCACCCCTTAAGCCTTAACGACACATACAATCCTACGGGGTAGACAGCCTCTAAATATGATAGCCCAATCATCAACTCCAGCGCACCACTATCATCCTCCACAACAATAGAGCCATAGTTATTATTCTCACCATCTGCCGCAACTACCCTACCACCCACAACTATATCATGAGTAATCTCAACGCCACCAACACCAACAATATCCTCGCGTAACTGAGCAATAGTATTTGTACACGCAGGAACATCTGGAGTAATAATAGGCTTATCGGTTGCTTTATGGCAACCGATAAGTATAAGGATTAGTGTTATGTACGCGGTAAATCGCATCCTACCTGAACCTCTCTTTTGCTATTTCTTCTCAACCCATGAATCCTTCAAAC
Organism: Alistipes sp.; assembly: GCA_017546975.1. Classification (GTDB taxonomy): domain Bacteria; phylum Bacteroidota; class Bacteroidia; order Bacteroidales; family Rikenellaceae; genus Alistipes. The sequence goes on along the minus strand of JAFYRL010000117.1, from coordinate 2,035 downwards.
CGAGGAAGTACAGGATGCCATCAATACCCACGGTCGAGAGCGACTGACCAGCATTTGCACGCACCTTAGGCTTTGCATGAAAGGCAATACCCAAACCTGCACTATTGAGCATAGGAAGATCATTTGCACCATCACCAACAGCCACAGACTGCTGAATATCAATATTTTCAAACTGGCACAACAATCTTAGCAACTCAGCCTTACGAGCGCCATTAACTATCTCGCCTCGATAGTTACCCGTTAGCTTACCATCCTCGACCTCAAGGTCATTGGCATAGACATAATCGAAACCAAAACGGCGCTTAAGATAGTTACCAAAGTACATGAAACCACCCGAAAGAATAGCCGTCTTATAACCCACACGCTTAAGGATAGTCATCATACGGTCAACTCCCTCTGTGATTGGCAGATTGATAGCAATATCCTCCATAACGCTAACATCCAAGCCCTTAAGCAGAGCGACACGCTCCTTGAAGCTCTCATCAAAATCTATCTCGCCACGCATAGCACGCTCGGTTATTTCACGCACCTTATCACCTACGCCAGCGCGCTCAGCAAGCTCATCAATAACCTCAGTACGAATAAGCGTAGAATCCATATCGAAGCATATCAAACGGCGCGAACGACGGAAGATACCATCCTTCTGGAAAGAGATATCTACCTCTCCATCAGCACCTATTCGCATCAACTCTCGATGGAATCGTCCCTTATCCTCAAGCGTACCACGCACCGAGAACTCAATACTTGTTTTTGGTGCACGCTCATCCTCATCCAGCGGCATACGACCTGTAAGGCGGTTGATATCGTCAATATTAAGACCCTCGTCAGATATTACCCTCGTAACGCTCGATATATGTGCTGCCGTAATACGGCGTCCCACCATAGTGATGATATAGCGATGCTTGCCCTGACCTGTCACCCAATTACTATACTGCTCCTCGGTAATTGGCTCAAAGCGAATAGATATATTCATCTCCGAAGCCTTGAAAAGCAACTCCTTCATAATCTGTCCAGAACGCTCAGGCGTAGTCATAAATAGAATACCAAGAGTCAACGACTGGTGAATATTGGACTGACCGATATCAAGGATAAAGGCATCGTGACGAGCGAGAATACCTGTAAGAGAAGAGGTTAGACCTGGCTTATCTTCACCAGAGATGTTTATCTGAATAATCTCTATTTTATCATATTTCATAGCAAAACACTCTTTAATAGTAATATATAGTCGACCTTTTGCGACACCCTCCACACTCATTAAAGTGGTAGTAAATTATAGAAGATGTATCAATATGAGCCAAAGTTACGAAAAAATTGCAAAAAATAATTATCTTTGCACGGTTAAAATTTAATGATATTAAAACTTTATCACATTATAATCTATGGAACTAAGGGATATATTGGCTATTTCTGGCCAGCCAGGACTCTTTAAGTATGTTGCGCAGTCTATGCGCGGTGTTATCGTTGAGTCATTGATTGATGGTAAGCGTATGAACGCATCATCTACAGCACGCGTTAGCGCTTTGACTGAGATTTCTATGTTCACCGAGGGTGAGGATATCGCTCTTGCAGATGTATTTACTAACATCTGGAACTATACAGGCGGTAAAGAGGCAATCTCTCACAAGGAGTCTGCTGATAAGATTGAGGCTGAGTTCGCAAATGTACTCCCAGAGTACGACCGCGACCGCGTACATGTATCAGATATGAAGAAGTGCTTCGCATGGTATAACATCCTTGTTAAGGCTGGCTTCACAGAGTTCAAGCTTCCTAACTACGAGGACGAGGAGTAAACCGCCATTAGGTCAGGGGAGATTAAAATGGGGTTGTTCAACAAGAAAGTTGAGCAACCCCATTATTATATAGTTGTAGGGATGTTCTATAAATTAGTAAATTAAGTTTAACAATAGGTAGTTTTATTTTATATTTCGGTTGCTTTTGTGTCTATTTCGGCATCTATCTTATCTTTCCTCGGTTGCTATGCCCGCATAGCGCCCTCGAAAAAAATAAGAAATCTGTTCGAAATATCCAACAAAAT
>JAFYRL010000013.1 GCA_017546975.1 Alistipes sp. | reverse complement strand
TGTGGTGCGGTTACCTCTGAATAGTCGATTCTGGAAGTACAATGCCACCTCAGGAACAAGTGGTGCGCCATCCTCATTACGAGCGCCAGCAATCTCAATAGCTGTGATAAGGTTCTCACGGCCATCAGTACGAAGTATGCCTATAGGAATCTGGCTACCAGTGAATATCACAGGCTTAGCGAGGTTCTCAAGCATAAAGCTGAGCGCCGATGCCGAATAGGACATCGTATCTGTACCATGCAACACCACAAAGCCGTCATACTTTGTGTAGTTATCACGAATTAGGCGCGCCATAACGACCCAGTTCTCCACAGATACATTTGATGAATCAATAGGTGGCGTAATGGTCAACACCTCAATATCTACCTTAAGGCGTTTGAGTGAGGGAAACTCCTCGTATATACCGCTGAAATCAAAAGGGACCAAGGCTCCTGTAGCCTCGTCAGTCTTCATACCGATAGTACCACCGGTATATATTATTAGTATCGAAGATCTCTTCATAGCTGAAGGAGTACAACTTTAGTGTTGCACTATATCCTTACAAAGGTACGCAAAAAATGGGAATGTGAAACTTTTTACCCACTTTTTTTATCTTTTTGATGCAATTTAACCCTCAATGGCGAATAATCTCTTTGCTGTTGCGGTGGTTATTTGATCTATTTGTTCCGCAGAAACTCCATGCAACTCAGCAATTTTACGACATACAAACTCCACATAAGCAGACTCATTACGCTTACCGCGATGAGGTACAGGGGTCAAATATGGACAATCCGTCTCAAGGAGCAGAAGTTCCTTAGGTAGCTCACTCACAACCTTGTCGAGTCCCGAATTTTTGAAGGTCACGACACCACCTATACCAAATACAAAATCACCCATCTGTGCCAACTTCTTTGCCGTGTCAACACTATCGGCATAGGCATGAAAGACACCCCTAAGGCCGCGACCACGATATGTAGCCACAGCATCCAACATCTCCTTATAGGCTGAGCGAGTATGAATAACCACAGGGAGGTTATACTGCAACGCCAACTCTAACTGAGCATGTAGCACCTCGCGCTGTATCTTATAGAAATCGGTACTCCAATAGAGGTCAAGACCAATCTCTCCCACACCATAGAGGCGCATAGGCGGCTCACGCAGTAGTCGCTCCACCATATCGAGCTCCTCCTGCCAACGAGGATTATCATTTACGGATGTAGGGTGCAAGCCCGCCATAGGGAAGCATTTTGTTGGATACTCCTTTGCCAAGTCGAACATACGCTCGCGACTCTCCGAGTCTATATCTGGCAACAATAGAGCCTCCACGCCCGCATCCCATGCTCGCTGCAGTGCCTCCGCCCTATCCCCATCAAACTCCTCGGCGTATATATGTGAATGTGTATCAATCATGTTTACTCTGTTTTACTAGGTATTTAATCAATATAGGGAGGTTCTATAAATTAGGTCGAGTTTATTTTGTTGGATATTTCGAACAGATTTCTTATCTTTTTCGAGGGCGCTATGCGGGCATAGCAACCGAGGAAAGATAAGATAGATGCCGAAATAGACACAAAAGCAACC
>JAFYRL010000116.1 GCA_017546975.1 Alistipes sp. | reverse complement strand
GACAGCCCAAAGTCTCGGTAGCCTTAGCCACACAAAGCGCCACAGCGATAGGCTCGGTACAACCTATTGCAGGCACAATCTCGCGATTCATAAGAGCGATAATCTCCTTACGCTCCTCAGGGGTAAAGGTGTAGTTCATATGGTATATTTTAAGTTTTAATCGGTTTTAACATACGAAGATACGCATTTTCTCTAAAACTTCAAAATTCGGCATCGCTTTTTCAAATCTTTTTTCCGATGTGGCAACTTTTTTGCACCCACGTTTTGATTAAACACATATTTTGATTACCTTTGAGGTTTAGAACAACATATAAAAACAGAATACTATGGCAAAGAACAACACTCCTACACCTCATATCGGCGCTCAGTATGGTGAGATTGCCGATAGAGTGATTATGGCGGGCGATCCATTGCGCGCTAAGTTTATGGCTGAGAACTTCTTGGAGAATCCTGTGCAGTACAACAACGTGCGCGGTATGCTCGGCTACACTGGTACCTACAAGGGCAAGCGCGTATCTGTGCAGGGCCACGGTATGGGTATCCCTTCAATCGGTATCTACTCTTATGAGTTGTTCAACTTCTACGACGTAAAGCGCATTATCCGTTGCGGCTCGGCTGGTGCTTTCGACCCAGAGCTTAAGCTCGGCGATGTAGTATTTGGTATGGGCTCTTGCACCGACTCGAACTATGGCGCTCAGTTCAACCTCCCAGGCACCTTCGCCCCTATTGCCGATTTCGAGCTATTGCGCGCTGCAGCAGCTAAGGCTGAGGAGCTTGGCATCGACTATAAGGCGGGCAATATCCTCGCAAGCGACGTATTCTATGGCGACGACGCTGAGAGCTGGAAGCAGTGGCAGAAGATGGGCGTATTGGCTGTTGAGATGGAGGCTACAGCACTCTATATGAACGCTGCCCGTGCAGGCAAGAGCGCATTGTGCATCTGCACTATCTCAGACTCGTTGGTACACCACACCGCTTGCTCGGCTGAGGAGCGCCAGACATCGTTTACAAATATGATGAAGATCGCGTTCGATATCATCTAATCGAAGCGAGACTAAAAACAAATATTCCCAGGGGTTTTCCTCTGGGAATATTTGTTTTATGTGAAAAGTGAAAGGTGAAAAGTGAAAAGTATGGTGCGCTTCGCGCGAGATTAATTATTAGAAGAGAGCAGGGACAACAGGGACAACAGAGACAACAGAGAGATTTCTGTGATACCCGACCTCGCTTTCGTCGCTTTCGTCGCTTTCGTCTCTGCTCTCACCTTAATCGCAATGCTGAGGCAAAACTTCGTAATGCCTCGACTTTGCTACGGCTCGGCAGAACAAGTATACTTGCTCTGCTCTCGCCTTAATCGCAAAGTTCAGTTTTAGCATTTCTGTTTTCAGTTTATAAACACGCGTCGCAGACACCTCACTTTTCAGTTTTAACATTTCAGTTTTCACACATAAAAAAAGAGCTGCCCCGCGTGGGACAGCTCAAATATTGTGATGCTAAATAAATTACATAGCAACAACTACAGATGCAGCAACTGAAGATACCTTCATAGCCTTAGGAGCTACAGAAGCAGTTGAAGCAGCAGCAGCAGCCTTAGCTACGTTCTGGAAACCACCCCAATAGTAAGTATCGATAGTGCTCTCGTCATCAGCTGACATTAGGTACAAGTTACCTGTACTTGGGTTCAAACCGAAGATATCCATCATCTTAACCTCGAATGCGCTGTTGTCATTCAAAGTACCTGTGTAATTTTTGCAAGTTACAACACCTGTTGTTGGGTTCAAAACGAATGTGAAACCAGGGAATGAACCAGATACGAATGTGTAGCCTGAAGTACCCTTAGTAGCCAATGGCAACCATACAGCCCAGATATCATCAGCAAGCTGACCGATAGTCTCGTAGCACATAAGCTCAAGAATGTAGTTACCAGTATACTCATAACCAGTCTTATCAGCGTTAACTACCTTCTCGTGTGAAATCTGACCAAATGCAGGTGCGTTCTCACCCAATACGCTCAAGCCATCAACCCATACATAGTTAGAATAGTACTCGTTGTAAGCAGTTACATTGAAAGAGTGCTCAGTTGTCTGATCAGTAACAACGTAGTTAGTCAAACCATTATCGTCTGTAGGGATAGTGATAAGCTGTGAAGTAGTAGCAGTCCAGTTACCCAACCAAGCCTGAGTACCAAGTGTAAGGATAGTAGGGTTAGTCTTAACAACCTTCTTGTCAAGGAAAGTCTTACCAGCCTTTACTACATATGCGCAAAGAACATACTCAGTATCACCAGCCATATCAGTAAACTGCAAGTCAATACCCTCAGCAGTATTTACGTATGCAAGAGTCTCAGCGTCAAGAGCGTACATCTCAGCTACGATCTGATCCTCAGTCATTGCAGCGAAGTCATCATCGTTGAAGAAGTACATATAGCTAAGAGCCTCAACGCCATCACCCTGCCAGTTGAAAACTACAGTGTTAGAAGAGTTGATACCCTTTGCAGCAAGCTCAGCGCTATCCTCAGGCAAACCTACTGTCTGAGTAAACCAGTTTACAGATGAAGCACCTGCAACAGTGATCTCAACAACATCAGAGTACTTTGAGTCCTTGTACTTATCACCACCAAGAGCCTTTACACGTGGCTTGTATGTACCAGCGTTAAGGTCAGTGAAAGTGTAAGTAGTCTCAGTTGTCGTAGGCTGGTTGTTCTTGTCCAAGTAAACCAAGTACTCAGTAGCGCCTGAAACAGCGTCCCAAGAGATAGTGAAGCTATCCTCAGTCTGAGCTACAACCTTAACAACAGGCTGTGCAAGCTCTGTCTTTGTGCCTGGAGCTGGGGTCTTGCCATCATTAGTAGCATCGTCACCACCACAAGCAGCGAAAGTGAACATAGCAGCAAGAGCCGCCATCATAGAAAATAATTTTTTCATTGCTTTTGATTTTTAATTGTTTATAAATGTGTAAAGTTTTGTTTCTCAATATTAATAGCCCAACCAAACGTGCCATACAGCCACCTTCATCGGGCAAACCAAAGCGCCACATAGAGCCAATAACTCAACATAGCATATGCAAAGTTAGTAAAATTTTCCAAATACCACGCAATAATGACAAAAAAATTATAAAAGTGTGCGCAGGCAGAGGAAGATAGAACAGTTAGTAGTGAGTAATAATTTAAAGGCGCAGCCTGATGGGTTACAATGGGTTACAATGGGTTACAATGGGTTACTATAGGTTACTATGAGCAGAGCGGTATCGACAATGAAAACATCGGAACTCATAGAAACTTATCGGAACTCATCGTAACACATAACACACACCTACCCAAGCGCACTACCCCAATTTCTTGTTAGAAGGCTGCAGATACAACGCTCGGCAAAAATCCCGACGATGGGCTGTACTAAAGCGTACTGCTCATTGTCGGGACTTTTTGTTAGCGGCAGTAGATGT
>JAFYRL010000115.1 GCA_017546975.1 Alistipes sp. | reverse complement strand
GAGCAGTGGGAGGCCGTTATCACAACTGACCTAAAGGGCGCAGATTATGAGCGCAAATTGGTATGGAAGACTGGCGAGGGTTTCAATGTACGCCCTTACTATCGTGCTGAGAACCTTGCAGAGGTTGAGTATCTCGGTGCTGAGGCCGGTGAGTTCCCTTATGTACGCGGTGTTTCTAAGGACAACACATGGCGTGTACACCAGACTATCGCAGTAAAGTGCGCTAAGGAGGCTAACGAGGAGGCATTGAAGCTCCTTAACTCAGGTGTTGATTCACTTGGTTTCTGCTTCTGCGAGTCTTGCGCTTGCGAGGTAGATGTTGACGCTCTTTTGAAGGACATCGTTCCTACAGCTGTTGAGCTCACATTCTGTGGTGCTGACGCTGAGGCTTTGGCTGCTTTGGCAACTAAGGTTTTGGCAAAGTATGCTGCTGAGCCAAAGGATGAGCTTCGTCTCAACTTCGCTATCGACCCAATCATCAAGGGTCTTTCAACTAAGGGCGAGGAGGCTAACTTCGATGTTATCGCTGAGCTTATCAAGGCTACTGCTGACTACAAGCGTGTTAAGGTTGTGAATGTATCAGGTGCTACATTCTCTAACGCAGGTTCTACAATCGTTGAGGAGCTCGGCTTCACTTTGTCTGCTGCTCACGAGTACCTCGTTAAGCTTATGGAGAAGGGTCTTACTATCGACGAGGTAGCTCGCAAGATCCGCTTCACATTCGCTGTTACAGCTAACTACTTCCTTGAGATGGCTAAGTTCCGTGCAGCTCGTATGCTCTGGGCTAACATCGTTAAGGCTTACGCTCCAGCTAAGGATTGCTCATGCAAGATGGTTGCTCACGCAGTAACATCTACATGGAACCAGACTGTTTACGATCCTTATGTAAACATGTTGCGTGGCACTACTGAGGCTATGTCAGCAGCTATCGCTGGCGTACACTCATTGGAGGTATTGCCATTCGACTACTGCTTCGAGGCTCCAACAGAGTTCTCTAAGCGTATCGCTCGCAACGCTCAGCTTCTTTTGAAGCATGAGTCACACTTCGATCAGGTTATCGACCCAGCTGGTGGTTCATACTACATCGAGTCTCTTACTAAGAGCATCGCTCAGGAGGCTTGGAAGTTGTTCCGCGATCTTGAGGAGAAGGGCGGCTACATCGCTGCATTTAAGGAGGGCTTCGTAGTTGAGCGCGTTAAGGCATCTGCAGATGCTAAGGATAAGTCTATCGCTACACGCCGCTTGATCCTTCTTGGTGCTAACCAGTATCCTAACTTCACAGAGGTTGCTGACGCTTCAATCTGTGAGTGCAAGGTTAAGCGCGAGGTTAAGGGTGAGAATGTTCTTACTCCATACCGTGGTGCTATGGCATTCGAAGAGATGCGTATGAGCGTTGACCGTTCAGGTAAGACTCCAAAGGCATTCATGCTTACATGTGGTACTTTGGGTATGGCACGCGCTCGTGCTCAGTTCTCATGCAACTTCTTCGCTTGTGCAGGTATCCGTGTTGAGGATAACACATTCTTCAAGTCAGTTGAGGAGGGTGTTGAGGCAGCATTGGCTTCTAAGGCAGAGATCGTTGTTGTTTGTGCATCAGATGATGACTACGCAACTGTAGCTCCACGCGTTAAGGAGCTTTTGGGTGACAAGGCTATCCTTGTAGTTGCAGGTGCTCCTGCATGCACACCAGAGCTTGAGGCACAGGGCATCACTAACTTCATCAATGTGAAGAGCAATGTTCTTGAGACTTTGAAGGATTACTTAAAGAAGTTGGGCATCTAATCAATTTATAG
>JAFYRL010000114.1 GCA_017546975.1 Alistipes sp. | reverse complement strand
GGTTGCTTTTGTGTCTATTTCGGCATCTATCTTATCTTTCCTCGGTTGCTATGCCCGCATAGCGCCCTCGAAAAAGATAAGAAATCTGTTCGAAATATCCAACAAAATAAACTCGACCTAATTTATAGAACCTCCCTAAATAGAAAACGATAAGGGTTATTAACGGCTGCAAAAAAAATCATTTTACGGATTTCAAGCACCGCTAATAACCCTTACCGCTCTTTAATTTTGTTTTAATAGCAATCTGTTCTTAACAGATTCTGGGCTTCTTCGTAATCTTCAGCACGCACCATGAGTCGTGCAGGAAAGGCTATAGGTGTGTAGATAGATGACATATACTCGCCATGCAAGGCACAGAAGATACCTGCACTATCGAGTATTGATTTAGCTATCTCTGCCTGAACAAGGTTGTCATACGACATTAGAGCAACCAATGATTCGTTACTATCCATAGGCTTAATAGTTAAAGGTGTATATTGCAAAATTCTCATTATATATCTAGTGTAAAGTTATAAATTATTTTGGAGAAATGCAACAATCATACCCCTTTTTATCTCAAAAATTATCCCTATATTTGTACTTTGAAACGCTAAATACGCTTTGATACTATGTACCCTTTTGTACACCTTCATGTTCATAGTCAGTATTCACTACTCGACGGTCAGGCAAGTATTCCAAAACTTGTCGATAAGGCAATTGCTGACGGTATGCCAGGCATTGCCCTTACCGACCATGGTAATATGTTTGGTGTCAAGGAGTTCTTTAACTATGTAAAGAAGAAGAACGGAGCACGCAAGGATAAAATCAAGACACTTCAGGCACTTATATCACGCCTTGAAGATGGCAGTGCTACTGATGAGGAGAAGGGTGAGGATGCTTCGGCAGCTCTTGCTAAGGCTCGCTTGGAGTTAGACAGCATACCTAAGGCTGACTTCAAGGGTATCATCGGCTGTGAGGTCTATGTTGCACGACGCAGGCTCTTCAACAAAGAGAAGGCTATGGGTGACTACAGCGGCAATCACCTTATCCTGCTTGCCAAGAATAAGCAGGGATATAAGAATCTTATCAAGATTGTCTCCAAGGCATATACCGAGGGTTCATACGGTCGTCCCCGTACCGATCGTGTAGAGTTGGAGAAGTATCATGAGGGCTTGGTATGCTGCTCTGCATGTATTGGTGGTGAGATACCTCGCTTTATCCGTGAAGGCAAAATCGAAGAGGCCAAGCAGGCAGCGCTATGGTATAAGAGTATCTTTGGTGATGACTACTACCTCGAGCTCCAGCTACATAAGGCGACAGTTGAGTTTGCCAACCATGAAACACATAAAATTCAGGAGGCAGTTAACGAGAAACTTATCGAGTTTTCGCGTGAGTTAGGCATCAAACTCGTCTGCACCAACGATGTTCACTTCGTGGAGGAGGAGCAGGCTGAGGCACACGATAGACTTATCTGCTTGGGCACAGGTAAAGACCTTGATGACCCAAAGCGTATGCTATATACCAAGCAGGAGTGGATGAAGACCACTGCCGAGATGAACGCTATCTTTGACTATGTTCCCGAGGCGTTGACTAACACGGTTGAAATCTGCAACAAGGTTGAGGGTTACTCTATCGACCACGCCCCTATTATGCCAACCTTCGCCATCCCTGAGGAGTTTGGCACAGAGGAGGGCTATCGCCAAAAGTATAGCGAGAAGGATCTCTTTGATGAGTTTACGCAGGATGAGAATGGCAATGTCGTTCTCTCTGAGGAGAAGGCACTCGATAAAATCGAGAAATTAGGTGGTTACGACAAGTTATATCGTATAAAACTTGAGGCTGACTATTTGGCGAAGTTGGCCATTGATGGCGCACATAAACGCTATGGTGAGGTGCTGGATGAGGAGACCGAAACTCGAATCAAGTTCGAGCTTCATATCATGAAGACCATGGGTTTCCCTGGCTACTTCCTTATCGTCCAGGACTTCATCCGTGCTGCCCGTGAGGAGTTAGATGTCTCAGTAGGTCCAGGTCGTGGATCTGCTGCGGGATCTGCTGTGGCCTACTGCTTGGGTATCACACAGATTGACCCTATCAAGTATGATCTTCTGTTCGAGCGTTTCCTTAACCCTGACCGTATTTCGTTGCCCGATATTGATATCGACTTTGATGATGACGGCCGTGGTCGTGTGCTTAACTGGGTGACACAAAAGTATGGCAAGGAGAAGGTGGCACACATCATCACTTATGGTACTATGGCAACAAAGATGGCCTTGAAAGATGTTGCCCGCGTACAGAAGCTACCTCTACCTCTTGCCAACCAGCTATGTAAGTGGATACCCGACCGTATTCCAGATCCTAACGATAAGGAAAAACTGCTTAAGGTCAACCTTCGTAATGCCATAAACGCTGTTCCTGAGCTTAAGGAGGCAGAGGAGTCTGATGATCCTATTATGCGCGATACAATCAAGTATGCGAAGATGCTTGAGGGTAATGTGCGTGGTACGGGTGTGCATGCCTGTGGTACAATCATCTGCAGAGATGACATCACTGACTGGGTTCCTGTAAGTACGGCGCTTGATAAGGAGACGGGCGAAAATATGCTCGTGACGCAGTATGAGGGTGCTGTGATTGAGGATACAGGTCTTATCAAGATGGACTTCCTTGGTCTAAAGACCCTATCTATCATAAAGGATGCTGTGGAGGTTATCGAAGAGACACACGGCGTTAAGATTGACATTGACAACATACCTATCGACGATAAGAAGACCTACGACCTATATTGCGCAGGTCAGACCATTGGTACTTTCCAGTTTGAGTCGCCAGGTATGCAGAAATATTTGCGTGAGTTGCAGCCTTCAACCTTCGAGGATTTGATTGCAATGAATGCACTCTATCGTCCAGGTCCTATGGACTACATACCTGACTTTATCGACCGTAAGCACGGTCGCAAGCCTATCGAGTATGATATTCCGATCATGGAGCGATACCTTAAGGATACCTATGGTATTACGGTATATCAGGAGCAGGTGATGCTTCTCTCTCGCTTGTTGGGTAACTTTACACGAGGTGAGTCAGACTCATTGCGTAAGGCGATGGGTAAGAAGATCAAGTCCAAGCTGGATGAGCTTAAGCCTAAGTTTATCGCTGGTGGCAAGTCCAATGGACATGACGAGAAGGTCTTGGAGAAGATTTGGGCAGACTGGGAGAAGTTTGCATCCTACGCCTTCAACAAGTCGCATGCCACATGTTACTCATGGGTTGCGTACCAGACCGCCTATATTAAGGCACACTACCCTTCTGAGTATATGGCGACGGTTCTCAGCCGTAACCTTAACGATATCAAGGAGGTTACCGCCTACATGAATGAGTGTAAGAGCATCGGCATCGCAGTACTTGGTCCAGACATCAATGAGTCTATGATTAAGTTCTCGACCAATAAACGCGGTGATGTACGCTTTGGTCTTGCTGCGATTAAGGGCGTGGGTGCTGCTGCTTCGGAGGCGATTGTTAAGGAGCGCAAGGAGAATGGTCCTTATAAGTCTATCTACGACTTTATGGAGCGCGTTAACTACTCGGTAGTCAACCGCAAGTGTCTTGAAAATATCGCCTATGCCGGAGGTTTTGACTCAATTATCGACTTTAATCGCTCACGCTTCTTTGCGGAGGATGGTCCAGGCTCAATCTTCCTTGACACACTTGTGCGCTATGGTCAGCGAGTTCAGCAAGATAAGAACAATGCACAGCAGAGTCTCTTTGGTATGTTCTCGGAGAGTGGCTCAGATATTCCACAACCCCGTGTTCCACAGGCTGAAGATATGACAAACATCGCCATGCTCAACAAGGAGAAAGAGGTTATTGGTCTATATCTCTCGGCACATCCACTCAATCGCTTCGACTTTATCCTTAGCAAGATGTGTCAGTTGGAGTTAGGTGAGTTGGACAACCTCACACTACTCAATGGTAAGGAGCTATCAGTGGCTGGTGTTGTGACATCTGTGACCCCTCTAACCACACAGGATGGTCGCCGCTATGCGCGCTTCATTTTAGAGGACTATAACACAAGTCACGAGTTCACACTATGGAGCAAGGATTACGAGCGTTTTGGTATGCTTATCGAGGTAAATAGCTTCCTTTTCATACGCGGAAAGGTACAACCTCGCTTCGGCAAGGAGGGAAATGCCTTGGAGTATAAGATACTTTCTATGCAACATCTTGCTGAAGTTTCAGAAAATATTACTAACTTGCGCATCGAACTTGACATTCACGAGGTATGCTCGACTCTTACCGACATGCTCCACCAGGTTATTGAGGAGAATCCAGGTAAGACAAACTTGCAATTTACCATTGTGGATAAGAGCAACGATGTAAAGATAAAATTAAGCTCCAAGAAGTATAGGATTGCTACAACCCCAGCGCTTATGGAGTTTATACAACGCAACGAACTTAACTATTTTATAAATATTTAATTTACAAAAACTTTAATGCTATGGCACTAAAACTTAACAACGAGAATTTTGATGAGGTAATGGGCAAGGGTATGCCTGTTGTAATTGATTTCTGGGCAACATGGTGTGGTCCATGCCGTATGGTATCTCCTATCATCGACGAGCTTTCAGAGGAGTACGATGGTAAGGTAGTTATCTGCAAGTGCGATGTAGGTGAGGATGGCGATGAGATCGCAGCTCAGTATCGTGTTCGCAATGTTCCTACTATCCTCTTCTTCAAGGATGGTCAGCAGGTTGACAAGCATGTAGGTACTGCAGACAAGGAGCAGCTTAAGGCTAAGATTGACGCTCTTTTGTAATAACATAAAAGAATGTTAACAAAAAAAAACTAACCTACCACAGGTTAGTTTTTTTTGTTGTTCTTATTGCTATGCAAACTAAGAACTACCCACGCATAGACATTGCACGCTTCTCTTTCATAAAACGCTTAATCATAAATCCAACAAATATCAAAACGAGGATTGATGAAGTGATATAAATAGAGAGATAGTAGTGTTCGCTACCTATATACTCCATAAGAGGCTTGCCTGCGTATGAGATAACATGAAGACCATAAGCTATGGTATTATTGCATATATGAAGTATAATTGGCAGAATTATAGAGCGCTTCAAGAGATACATATAGCTAAATAGCATACCCGAAAGAAAGCCCCCAATGATAATAACAGGTTCAAGGTGTATCGTTGCAAAGACAACAGATGATAGCACTGCTGACATAAATGGTGACACGGTGTGGCTCAATAGGTTATAGAGTCTACCACGGAAGATTAGCTCCTCAATAATAGGAGATATAATAACTACCGTGACAAGTGTATAGACACCATCACCAAAGACACGGCCATCACCTGGCATCAGGTTCTCCAAAGGCCATAGAGTTATGGATATTGCAAAGAGAAGTATAACACCCACAAAGACAGCCATAGGGTCAAAGCCTTTGGCGGACTTTCGAATAAGTCGAACCTTACCAAATTCAGCACGCTCATAGAGAGTTGTAAGGAGATATACCAACCCCATAGATAATATATACGACAGCATAAAGCCCACATCACCACTAATATGGAGTGTTCCAATAAGTATAGATGCCAATATCTGTGAGGCGATAAATATCACCACAAATAATATAAGCGTCTGTATCGTATTTACTACCCTCTTCATATAAATTATCGTTGCAGATATTCAACTGCTAATTATGATGCCAAAGGTATATATTTTTTCACAATTTAGGCTGTCAAATCGAATAAAATTACTATTTTTGCGAGAATTATTTAGTATTGTAAAAGCAAGTATATAGCAAGATGGCAAAAGTAGTAGCATTAGCAAATCAGAAAGGTGGCGTAGGTAAGACAACCACAGCTATAAACCTCGCTGCATCAGTAGCGTTGCTTGGCAAAAAGGTACTTCTAATTGATGCAGATCCACAGGCAAATGCCACATCTGGTTTGGGTTTTGATATCAACCTTGAAGGTACTTATGAGTGTATCGTTGGCGAGCGTGAGGCAAAGGAAGTTATTCTCCACTCAGAGGATATCAAGAAGCTATGGGTACTACCATCATCTATCAACCTTGTTGCAGCTGATACCGAGCTATCAACAATGGAGAATGCCCACCATAAGGTCAAGGGCGTTGTAGATGCTGTACGCAATGACTACGACTATATCTTCATTGACTGTTCGCCATCGCTTGGTTTCCTAACGGTAAATATCCTCACTGCTGCCGACTCAGTGTTGGTTCCTGTGCAGTGTGAGTATCTTGCATTGGAGGGCCTTAGCAAGTTGCTTAACACCATCAAGATGGTTAAGAGTCGTCTTAACCCTGAGCTTACTATCGAAGGCTTCGTACTTACTATGTATATGCGTAACCGCCTTAACAATCAGGTGGTGAACGAGGTTAGAGAGCATTTCGGCGAGCTTGCCTTTGAGACCATCATCCAACGCAACATCCGTCTTGGCGAGGCTCCTTCACATGGTAAGCCAATCATGCTATATGATGCATCGGCATCTGGTGCGGTGAACTACCTAAACCTTGCCCGTGAGTTCCTAAAGCGTAATAAAACAAAGAGAGAGTAATATATGTCAGCACCTAAACAGAGAGGCTTGGGTCGTGGTCTTGACGCTATCTTCGGCACCACAGCACCCACACAGCAGTCAAAGCCTATGTCAGAAATGGCAGAGGTCTCAATATCGGCTATTGAGCCGAATCCTTTGCAGCCACGAACATCGTTCGATGACGAGGCGCTTAGTGAGCTATCTACATCTATAGCCCAGCTCGGTGTTATACAGCCTATAACCATTAAGCCTAATGGCAACGATAAATATATAATCATCAGCGGCGAGCGTCGTTGGCGCGCTGCTAAGATGGCAGGCTTGGAGAGTATTCCAGCCTACATCCGCGAGGTTGATGATGAGAACCTCCACGCCATGGCTTTGGTAGAGAACATCCAGCGCGAGAACCTCAATGCTATAGAGATTGCTCTCGGCATGAAGCGTCTTGTAGAGGAGTGTGGTCTTACTCAGGAGGCTATGGCTGTAAAGGTGGGCAAGAAACGCTCTACTGTGTCTAACTATATGCGTCTATTGAGCATGCCTTCTGAGGTACAGCTGGCTCTAAAGGAGGGCATCATCTCTATGGGTCATGCTAAGGCTATTGGTGGTCTTGAGTTAGAGCAGCAGCTTAAGGCATTGAAGAAGTGCATCAAGAAGTCTCTATCTGTACGCCAAACCGAGGAGTTGGCACGCAAAATGGCTGATACTACACCTAAGAGCAATAGCACCGAGGATGAGGAGTATCCAGAGTCATACTCACGCCTAGTAATAGAGCTTGAGCGTATTCTAAGCGACAATATCTCTATCAAGCGTACAAAAAGCGGTAGCAGCCGCATCACCATAGAGTGTGCAAATGACACTGAGGTAGAGCTGCTTATCAGCAAGCTAAGTAAGATATAATAAAAAGACTACACCGAGCATTACACTGATGATGTTACGAAGATTATTCATATCACTACTATTGGTTATTGCAGCCACAACATCCCTGACTGAAGTCTCTGCACAGAGCTACAATCGCGAGAGGCTTCGAGGTAATGTACGCTCCATTAACCAAGGAGGCCTTGTCCCCATAGACTCGGCGGCGATATTAAGAGACCAAGCGAGGAGAGCGGCACGCCGTGACTCTATCTATTGGCACTTTATCGACTCCATTGCTATGGGTGATAATGTTTTCTATAACCAGCTACCTACCGAGGCTCGTGACTCTATACGAACTATCGTAGCCGCCAAGGTTAGACGCGACTCACTATCTCGTAGTCGTGGCGATAGCATCACACCCGATGGCAGACGCATACGCCTCGATAAGAATGGACAGGTTAAGGAGCCATTCTTTAGCGATTCGATGAAGATGTCGAGAGTTGCCCTACTCTCTGTGCCTCTTCCAGGCTTTGGACAGATATACAACAAGGAGTATTGGAAGCTCGGTGTGTTATACCCTGTAGTAGGAACAACGACAGCTCTCTTTTTACATGAGAACAAGATGTATAAGCCCCTTAAGGCTAAGTATGACCAGTATCTTGTCGACAATGGTTATTTCCGTACCGAGGAGCTTGATAAAATTCAGACGGAGCTTATTCAACACAATACCCGTCGACAGATATATGCAAGTTTGGCAGTAGCATCATACCTATACTTCATCGGGGATGCTGTCCTAAACTTTGAATCGAGCGAGGTTACGAAGGTCAACCGTGCAACTACTCTATCAACGATCTTCCCAGGTGCTGGTCAGGCATATAACAAAAGCTACTGGCGCGTACCTATCGTTGTGGGTGGTATAGCTACAACAATCTACACCATAGATTGGAATAACCGTGGTTATCAGCGTTTCAAGACGGCATATTCGTTGGTTATCGACCATGAGAAAAACCCACAGAAGTACCCTAATGGACCAGCAGATGAGTTCCAGGGAGCATACACTGCTACCTTCCTTAAGAACCTTAAGGATAGCTACCGTCGTAACCGAGATCTATGTATCATCCTCACAGCAGGTGTTTACCTTCTAAACATCTTGGATGCCCATGTAGACTCTCACCTCCAAGATTTTGACATCTCGGATGATCTATCAATGAATGTAGAGCCATACTTTGGCTACACACCTATAGGCACACAGCCTGTATATGGTGTTAATATGTCACTCAACTTCTAATGATAAGAATAGTCAAGAACATACTCCTATTGGCAGTAATGCTTTCGTGTGCAACAACCACTGTACATGCTGCCGACATAGACAAGCGACCACGCCGTAAAACCGAGAAGAAGTACACCTCGCCAGAGGATCTTAAACTCGCCCAAGATAGTATCGCTTTGACATCATCTAATGATACAATAACACCTAAAGCAGAGGTTGAGATTAAAAGATCTAATACCCTAAGTGATATTGACTCAGTCCTTGCTATGTGGCGCGAGACCTCTACCGTTGAGTACTACAACAAATACTTTAACGACTTTGTCTTAGCAGCTGAGAGAATAGACAGTACACTCGACAATCACAACATGGATTCGATATATGTTGCGCGTCTAAATGCCTTGATGTCACCTATACCATTGGAGTACAACAAAGAGGTTCGTACGGCAATTGAGCGATATACATCGACCAGCTTTAGCCGTATCATGAGCTTTGCCTACTACTACTTCCCTATGCTTGAGGAGGAGTTGATATTAGCTGGCATGCCCGTAGAATTACGCGCCTTAGCTATTGTTGAGTCAGGACTAAACCCTTTAGCAACCTCTCGCGTTGGAGCTAAAGGTCTGTGGCAGTTTATGCCATCAACAGGCAAGGAGTATGGCCTTGAGATTAACTCGCTGGTAGATGAGCGCTGCAACCCTCGCCTTGCTACTAAGGCGGCGTGTCGTTACCTCAAGAACATGTATAATCTGTATGGCGATTGGACACTTGCAATCGCTTCATATAATTGTGGTCCGGGAAATGTAAATAAGGCCATTGTCCGCGCAGGTGGCTCACCTAAGGATTATGACGGTTCATTCTGGGATGTCTACGCAGGTCTACCACGCGAGACACGCAGTTATGTACCCCTCTTTATGGGTGCTACATACGCCTTTGCATACCACGAGGCACATGGGATAAAGTACTCTACACCTGCCATGCCTTTGGCTGTGGATACCATTATGATTACCCGCCCGCTGCACCTTGAGCAGGTGTCATCTACAATAGATGTAAGCCTTGAACTACTGCAGATGCTCAACCCAGAGTACCGTCTATCAATTATCCCTGCAACAACTAAGGCATACCCTCTCACTCTTCCTATGGAGCGTATTACCGATTTTGTCGAGATGCAGGACTCTATCTTCGCAAAGGATAGCCTATACCTCGGGGATTATATAATCCATGCCAATATTGAAAATAAGCGTAACGAGGCACCGCCAGCAACATATCATGTTGTTAAGAAGGGTGACACCCTCGGAGCTATTGCAAAGAAGTATGGCCGCACAGTTAAGCAGCTAATGAATTGGAATGGCCTTAAGAACGCTAACTCTCTACGCATAGGCCAGCGCCTTCGCGTAAGTCCACAGTAGCCTATGTATAGCCAATTAGATACTACAACGACAATTATCGCCCCTGCAACAGCTACAGGAGGTGCTGTTATGGTTGTACGCCTTAGTGGCAAGGATGCAATAACTATTGCCGATAAGATGTTTCGTGGCAAGAAGTGCCTATCTGAGGCTAAGGGTTATACACTCCATTACGGCACAATCGTAGATGCTAACGAAGTAACAATTGATGATGTTGTAGTTGCTCTCTTCCGCGCCCCACATTCATATACAGGTGACGATACAGTAGAGATAACACTTCACGGCTCAGAGTATATCACATCTGAGGTTATGCGTCTCGCTATTGGCTATGGTGCTACTATGGCCACACCTGGAGAGTTCACACGCCGAGCCTTCCTCGCAGGTAAGATGGACCTTAGCCGTGCCGAGGCTGTCGCAGATATTATCGCTTCTGACTCACGCTGGTCACATAATGTGGCATCTACACAGATGCGTGGCGGCTACTCTGATAAACTTTCAGAACTCCGTGGCGAGCTGCTACGCCTATGCTCACTACTTGAACTCGAACTCGATTTCTCAGAGGAAGATGTGGAGTTTGCGGACCGCACAACGCTACACCAAACCCTTGAAAAAATTAACACACAGATAGGCTCACTTAAATCATCTTTCGCTTTAGGTAATGTTCTTAAAAACGGTGTAAATGTGGCAATTGTCGGCGAGCCAAATGTAGGTAAAAGCACCCTACTTAACATACTTATCGAGGATGACCGCGCAATGGTCTCAGATATCGCAGGCACTACACGAGATACTATCGAGGCGACAACAACCATCGACGGCATCCGCTATCGCTTTGTAGATACAGCTGGCATCCATACCACCAATGATAAACTTGAACAAATGGGTATCGACCGTAGCTTTAGAGCTATTCGAAATGCCCATATCATCCTCCATCTTGCAACAGCTGAGCACCCAGAATTTTCTCACATCGAACATTCAGACGAGCAACATTACATACAGGTTGTCAATAAGATAGACAAACTCACATCAAGTGCAGATACAGCAAATGATGACCGACTATATATATCAGCAAAGAGTGGTATTGGCATAGATAATCTACGCACACACCTCCGCAATATTACTGATACAACCCACCTAAGCTCAGGCAGTATTGTAGTATCAAATATGCGTCACTACTCCGCCCTAAGTAGAGCGAGTGAGGCCCTTGGAGATGCCCTCAGAGGAATGAAGATGAACATCTCCTCAGACCTCCTAAGCGAGGATATCCGCCGAGTCCTCCACTCTCTCGGCGAAATCACCGGCGAAATCACCTCCGATGACATCCTCCACAACATCTTCTCAAAGTTCTGCATCGGAAAGTAAAGTATTGATTATCAAATAGTTAAATCAATTATAAATGATTAATATAGCACTCTTTACGGGTGCTATATTTGTTTGTGCAAGCATCGTTGTTAATCGTTGCTAAGCCTTTTTACGCCTGTTTTTGTACCTCCTGTGTACCTCGCCACTAAAACCACCACTTTGTGGTTGGCGAGGTGATGGAGAACTTTTACGCCATTTTACGGGAATT
>JAFYRL010000113.1 GCA_017546975.1 Alistipes sp. | reverse complement strand
TGGTGCAGATACAACGCTCGGCGAAATTCAAGTAGATGGGCTGTACTTGGCGTACTGCCCATTTACGAGATATTTCGTTAGCGGAAGTAGATGCCCATTATCACAACAAATACCGACGAAGGAGCCTTGTTAGACAGCTTCTTCTTATTTTTTATCCCAAAATAAATATAGGTATATAATTGCTTTATAACGAGAATTTACCTATCTTTGTACCAAGAATAGGTTACACCCACAATTTGGGACATGAGTATAAATACCACATACAAGAAGTTGTATCGTCTCCCTATAAATAATAGGGGGGGGTATTTTATTGTATATCAACCACTTACACAACTAATAGAAAGTAAAATAGTAAATATACCCTACGACAGCGGTGTCGTGGGGCGCATGTGTTTTGCATATAGCCATAAATGGCATTGTCTTTGATACAGATTTACACTTGATAGATAATCAATTCATTTTATAACATTTAACAATTACTAACTATGAAAAAATTATTTGCTCTTTTGGCAGTGGCATTCGGCGTAATGTCATGTCAGACTGATCCTGAGGGATTCGGTGCAAATGTTGGTGGTGAGCAGGATGTAAACATCACTGTATCACTTCCAGAGGCAACTCGTGGTAGCGAGAATGGTGCACTTGAGAATGGTGTTCTTAATTCACACGATTTGCGCTACATCCTCGAGATTACTTACAATGAGGAGGTTTATCGCGATGTTGAGATTTCTAACGCAACAAGCGCAACATTCCCAGTGCGTCTCGCTCCAGGTCGTGAGTATAAGATTGCTGTTTGGGCTGACTTCGTAGAGAAGGGTACTACTGCAGATGATGCAGACCTTTATTACGAGACTTCTGCAGGTTTGGCTAACATTAGCATTATCGACGGTGCGCCTATGACTGAGGCTCGCGATGCTTACTGTGGTCGTTACACTCTTACAAGTGACAAGTCTGTTGCAAGCATCCCAACAATCACTCTTACTCGTCCATTCGCAAAGGTTCGCGTTGTAACAACAGATGTTGAGGATCTTGCTAAGATTGGCGTAGCTCTTCCTACATCTGCAACTATCAAATATGCTACTGATGTTGATATTTACAATAAGTTTAACGCATTTACAGGTGATGTTGCATCTGAGAATGCTGTGAATGAGCACACATTCAACTATGCTAACACCTACGCTGTTGAGAATGGTGAGATGACTCTTTTTGCAGATTATCTCTTTGTACCACAGAATGGTTCAATTACTCATTTTACTCTTAATGTAACAGACCATGTAAATAAGTCTTTCACAACAGATATTCCTGTTGTTGCAAATAAGCTTACTACTATTAAGGGTGACATCTTGACTAACGGCAGCGATATCAAGGTTGAGATTGAGGATAGCTTTGCGAATGCAGATAACATTGAGGATGAGCCATACTATGTTGAGATTTGGGATGGTGAGTCACAGACACAGCCAGAGATAACTGTTGACCAGACAACTGGTGAGCAGGTTGCAGTAATCGGTCAGGCATCTGAGCTTGCATGGTTGGCTGCATTCGTAAATGGTACACTTACTGAGGGTGCTTCAACATTTGCAACCCGCGCAGGTGAGGTTGAGCCAGTTAAGTTCGTACTTGGAGCTGATATCGACCTTGGCGGCTTCCCATGGACTCCTATCGGCTACAATCCTAATGATGAGGCTGGTAACGAGAACTGCTTTACTGGTGTTTTCGATGGTCAGAATCACAAGATTTACAACCTATATATCGATGTAAAGGATAAGGGTGGTGTTGGTTTCTTCGGTGCTGTAAACAATGCAACTATCAAGAATATAACTTTTGAGAATGTATTTGTTAAGGCTGTTGAGAGCGAGGAGGATCCTAAGAACTCATCTGGCGCAGAGGGTAAGACAAACTACATCGTAGGTGGTCATATCGGTGCTGTTGTTGGTTACGATGCTGCTCCATGGGGCACAGGCGAGGTCAACTTCGAGAATGTACATGTAACAGGTTTGGTTCAGATTGAGGGTGAGACTCGCGCAGCACAGGGCCAGCGCATTGGTGGTATCATCGGTGGTCGTGGCTACAGCAAGATGTCTTTCAAGAATGTTAGCGTTAACGGTGCTGAGGGTAGCTACATTAAGGGTTACTGCTCTACAGCAGGTGTTTCTGGTCAGATTCAGGGCGTTACTACATATGAGAATGTAACTACAGACATTGATGTTTACGCTGTAACATTCGGTGCTGGTGGTATCGCAGGTATCGTTACTCATGGTTCTACTTTCACAAACTGCTCAACAAAGGGCGATGTAACTCTTGATGCATCTAATACTCAGCTTTCAAGCTACTCTGCAAACTACCCATTCCGTGTTGGTGGTATCGCAGGTTGCTGGTCAGACTCTAAGACTGGTGTTCTTACTCTTACAAACTGCTCTTATGAGGGTACTTTGACAAGCATTGATAGAGACGGTAACTCTCCAGAGAATTTCGACTATGCAGGCTTCGTAGGTCGTGGTTACAGTCTTAAGAACTGCGCGGGTAGCAAGGTTATCGTAAACAATGATGAGTATGTTCAGGCTTATGAGACAACTTACGGTGTATACTATGTAAATGGTAATTATGAGGTTAACACTGCAGCTGATTTGAAGGCTTTGGCTAACGATGTAAACACAGGTAAGGATTACTTCGAGGGCAAGACAGTTGTTCTTACAGCTGATATCGACCTTAATGGCGAGGAGTGGACTCCTATCGGCTCTGCATATATGGACCACGGTTTCATGGGTAACTTCGATGGTAATGGCTTCGCTATCAAGAACCTTGCTATTAAGAATATCGCTTTGGATTCAGACGATTATGCATACGCTGGTTTGTTCGGTGTAACTGAGGGTGTTGATCAGGATAACCAGAACTATATCAAGAACCTCGTTATCGAGAACGTAAACATCGATACAAACGGTCACATCGTAGCTGCTGCTATCGCATATCCTTACTACACTGTAGTTGAGAATGTTACTGTTAAGGGTAATGTATCTATCAAGGGTGGTGACTATACTTCAGGTGTATTGGCTTACACACGCCGTTGCGTTGATGCAAAGAATATCGCTATCGAGGCTAACAACGGCGTAATCAAGGGTAACATGACAATTGGTGGCGTTATCTCTGATATCCAGATGAATGGTGGCTTGACTGCAAACTACTCTAACTTCGCTGCATCAGGTTTGACTATCGAGGGTGTTAAGAACGTAGGTGGTATCTCTGGTATTATCTCTAAGCAGACTCTAAATGGTGCAACTGTAAAGAATGTAACTATCGTTTGTGACGATGTACGCAAGGGTCAGATTTCTGGTTCAGTTGGCGATCCATCTGTTCTTAATAGCGTTGTTGTAAACAATGTTACTGGTGCACATAACTATGTAGGTGCAAACTGGAAAGACGGTTCAGAGAGCTCAGTAACCATCGATGGTGTTGTATATGAGTATTTGGCAAATGGCACTTATAAGGTAAATGGTGCTATTGTAGTTTCTACATCAGAGGCTCTTGATGCTGCTATCAAGGCAGGTGAGACTACTATCCTCTTGAAGGAGGGTGTCTATGTTATTCCTAACTCTGCACAGAAGAAGACATTGGAAATTAAGGGTCTTGGCCAGGCTGCAAACACAAAGATTGCAACAAACAATACTACTGGTAGCTATGAGGGTTGCAACTACGCTCTTGATGGCTCAACTGTAACTTTTGAGAATATCTCAATTAACACTCCATCTACAACATACATTGGCTACGCTCGTTGCAAAGCTACATATAATGGTTGTCTCTTCAATGGTACATATACCTTGTATGATAACAGCACATTCAAGAATTGTGTATTCAATGTAAGCGGTGATGTTTACAATGTTTGGACTTGGGGCGCTCCAGTCGCTACATTTACAGGTTGTACTTTCAACTCTGATGGTAAGGCTATGTTGCTTTACGGTCAGGCTAACACCAAGTTGACTATCAATGACTGTGTATTCAACGACAATGGTGGTTTGGCAGACCTTAAGGCTGCTATTGAGATTGGTAACGACTACAACTCATCATATGAGTTGATCGTGAACAATACTGTTGTTAACGGTTACGAGATTAACGATAAGGGTATCAACACTGGCACAACTCTTTGGGCCAACAAGAACTCAATGGGTCAGGATAAGCTTAATGTTGTCGTAGACGGCGTAGATGTATACTAATTATAAGTAGGTCTATATAAAATTTGCGCTCGGTCCAAAAGGCCGAGCGCTTTATTTATATGCTTAGATAAAGGATTTCGATGCTACTCATCAAAGAGTCAAAAAGGTATTAAAAGACCAAAAGGGTCGCTATCAACGAAAAATCATCAGAGCCCATAGAACTCATATTAAACATGCGTCGCAGACACCACACCTTTCAGTTTTCAGTTTTCAGTTTAACTCGCGCGAAGCGCACCTAACTTTTCAGTTTTCAGTTTTCACCTTTCACTTAAAAAGTAGCAGCCTTTTAACCATTACTAATTAGTTGTCATTACATCACCACGATTTCGTCCACAAAGAGGAAGCCTGAGAACTTACTGCGGTGGGCCTTATAGCGGATATAGCGGGCATTGGTGCTACCGTGCCAGCCGAAGTTTTTGAACGAAGGGACATCCTCCACGACAACCTCATGCTCTATATCTGCAATCTTTGTCCAGCTCTCGCCATCCTCCGACACAGCAATCTCCACCAAGCATGGCATAAAGACACCAGGGCCGCAATACTGCATAAAGTCAGCAGCGATGCTCTCGACATGTGTTACCTCACCCATATCAATAATAACATCGACGCCACCGCGACCCAAGAAGCCCTGCCAGCGGCCATCGGCATAGGTCCATGTGCCACGCAGACCATCCGTGAGCGTTGCATCGCCCGCAGCAGCATACTGAGGGCCATAGTAGCGAGAAGGTAGGAGGTACTCAACGCTCTTACCAAGTGCCTTATGTTCAATAGGCTTCAACGACTCAGGGCGGTTGCCAATCTCATTTCTTAGGTCAAAAGGCGCATATCCGCGTCTGGCCATCCTCTCCACAATATCCACAGCACGGCTACGGAACTCGCTATAGTCGCGCTCCTTAAGCTCACTCCAGCCAATCTCAGCAATGGCTATAGCGCGTGGCCACAACATCATCTCATAGTGCTCATCCGTAGGTATAAACTCTGCCCATAGGTTACCCTGAACGCCAAGGATATACTTACTTACACTCTCTGCCATGCTCTGAGGCGCAGGGTCGTATGAGTATACCTTCTCCAAAGGTAGATAGCCTCCGATAGCCTCAGGCTGTGTAGGCGGCGCATCCTGTGGTGCGTCGATATAGCAGTAGGCATGTGGTGACATCACAACATTATGACCCGCCGCAGCTGCAGCTAAGCCACCCTCCTCACCACGCCACGACATTACCGTAGCATTAGGCGCAAGGCCGCCCTCAAGAATCTCATCCCAGCCAATAATCTGACGGCCACGGGCATTGAGATACTTCTCGATGCGATGTATCATATAGCTCTGAAGCTCATCCACGCTCTCAAGGCCCTCCTCCTGCATTCTACGCTTGCAATCCTCACACTCTCTCCAGCTACTCTTAGAGGCCTCATCGCCACCAATATGGATATACTCCGATGGGAATATCTCGATAATCTCATCAAGGATAGCCTGCATCATCTCGAAGGTCGCCTCCTTACCGATGCAGAGGTCGCCCTGTCGCTCTGGTCGCTGTGTACAGCCCAACTCTGGATATGCCGCAATAACCTCATCGGAGTGTCCAGGCATCTCAATTTCGGGGATGATGGTCATATAGCGGTCCGCAGCGTATGCCACAAGCTCACGCGCCTCAGCCTTAGTGAGATATCCACCGTATGCACCCTCACTACCCTGCTCCACAAAGGCTCTATCGCCATACCACCAGCCCTTCCATGTTGCTGGGGTACGCCATGCCGCATAGTTACATAGGCGTGGGTAGCTCTCCACCTCAATACGCCAGCCCGCAGCATCTGTAAGGTGCAGGTGTAGGCGGTTCATCTTAAGCTCCGCCATGGCATCTATCTGTCGCTTGAGGAACTCCACACTGCGGTAGTGGCGCGATACATCTATCAATATACCTCGATACTCGAAGCGTGGAGCATCGCATATCTGGCATGCCGCTATCGTGCTACCAGCATAGCACATCTGTCTAAGGGTCTGCAAACCATAATACAAGCCCGCCGCAGTAGTAGCCTTAATATCTACACCCTCAGCACCTATATTTAATAGGTAGCCCTCATCGAAACTCTTATACTCCTCTGCCCCCTTAATCTCGGACATCTCCACAACAGCAAGGTTAAGATAGGCACGCTTAGCTGGTCGCTTAACCCTGCGAAGCTCAACACCCACCTCAGATGCAGCACACTCCAAGCGCGACACCTCATCCTTTGGCGCATCAATATACAACGATAGGCCGCGAGATATATCTAAACTACCCTCGCTCGCTATTGTTGCATTGGGCTTAGGTGTGATAGAGCACTCTGTCTGAGCATAGGTAGAGGTGATAGCCATAACAGCCGCACCAAGAAGTAGAGATAGAAATTTTCTCATCGTTTATGGATATTCTATAAGTTAATTATCATCGCGGGAGCACTCCTCCCCTCACATGCAAAGATAGGCAAAAGTTATGACTTATCCACACTTTGGCCGATGAATATTACACAAAAAGGGGTTGCTGGCAAGATACCAACAACCCCTATAATAGGCTTATCCTATAGTTTAGAAGCGGAAGCTCTTAACAACCTTAACATGTACAAGGTCGCTCTCAACGCTCTTCAAAGGCTCTACCTCGTGGTAGATAACCTCAGCAGCGCATGGTGTACCCACAGCCTCGCTCCAGATGCAATGCATTGCAGGCTCTATGCTATCAGCCACAACAAGTGACTTAGATGCAACCTGTGCAGCAGCGTTGTTCACAGCATCAACATAAGCGCGAAGCTCCTCGATATCACCGCTGCTTGTAGGCTTAACACCATACTTTGCTACATAAGCCTCATGGCCATTAGCATCCTGAGCATAAGCCACAACTGTCTGGTCAAGATCCCACTCTGCAATGAAGAAGTGGTAAGGCACAGCAAGTGATGTAAGCTCCTGCCAGTAACCGCGGAACTCAGAGATGATATAACGATCAGACAAAGAAGCTACATCGTCATAAGCATCCTCAGAAAGCGCACTAAATGCTGCTGTTGCATTCTCAAGGTTATTCAACTTAACAGCCACGATAGGACGACCGCTTGTAAGCTCGGCATTGCCAAAGATTGTACCAGCCTCGTGCTCACCGTTGTAAACACCAAGAAGCTCAACCTCTGGAGTTACGCTACCAATATTTGTAGTTGTTGCAATAACATCGCTATATACGCAGCGTGCGAATGTACGGTTCTTAGCATCAATAGCCAAAACATAACCGATATACTCTCTATTAGGCTCAAGATTAGCTACATAGTACTTACCATTACCATTGCGGTAGTAGCTGTAAAGTGCCTCCTCCAAGGCCTCCCAGAATGTAAGTTTTGGGCTCTGGCCTGTCATTGTCATCTCAACAAGCTGAGCAAGAAGCGATGAAGATGCGTTGATTGCAGCCTGAGGGTCGAAGTTATCAGCGTATGCGATACCTGGCTGGTAGTAGATTGTTGGGTCCTCAGACTCAATCTCAAGGTAGAAGTCGTATGGACCTACATCAGATGCCTTGAATGAGAACTCTGCAGTATAAGGGTCACCCTGATTTGCAGTCTTGAATGATACATACACAGGTGCTGAAGTGATAGTACCTGGGTTCATATCATACTCACCAGTCTCCTCATCAATAATAGTGTAGTATGTTGGGTTAGGCTCGAAGCTGAATGCTACGATAAAGTACTCTGTCTCTGCGATATTAAGCTCAAGCTTATTCTCACCAGTAAGGTCTACTACGCCAGAAACTGGATCGTGATACTTAAGCTCTGTGTAGTTATGCCAATAGTAGATATACTCCTGAACTGCTGCATTAGCGATATCAACAGGCTTCATGCTGCTCTTTGCCTGATCGATATAACCGATGTAGTAGTAGTAGTTAGCATTAAGGTCAGATGGAGTAATACGAACCTCAGCAGAGTAGTGGTCAACATTGAATACATCAATATCGAAAGTTAGGTCTGACTGAGCAGCCTCACCAGAAGTGAAGCGTACCTCCTTAAGAGCAGATGTTACATAAGCTGCGCCATCTACATAATCCACAGCAGCTGCGAATCCTGCATACTTAGTCTTTGGAGCAAGACCCGAGTCATTGAGTGTACGCACACCCTTGTGGAAGAGCTTAATGTAAATCTCATCATCAGATAGACCCTGACCCTTAAGTGTCTCAATCTCAGTATCAAGGTAGTTCTGGAAGTACTGCTCCTTAGTCCAGCCGTACTCACCACCATCTGCAATAGCCTTGGTATACTTCTGATAATCCTCAACAGTCACATTGATAAGGTGCCACAACTGATTAGTGTTTGATGGGGTAACCTTCAACGCTACAGTAGTAAGGTTTACATTATACTTGATGTCGAATGTACAAGTTGACTGCACTACCTCCTCAGTCTGGAATAGCTTTGAGTAGAGTGTAGATGTTGTAGCATAGTCATTCTGAGGATCGATACCGAATACAAGCAAGTAGTGCTTTGTACCTGTCTCAAGACCTGAAACCTTGTGGTTCTCAAGCACACCACGCTTCAAATGCTCAGAGATATAAGCCTCATAAGTTGTGCCATTAGCCTCAGCATAAGACTTAATGTCAGTAAGAAGCTTCATGATTAGGTGAGAATCGCTCTCAGTAGATGTTACAACCTTTGAATCAACAACCATCGCCAAGTAGTCAGCCTCAAGGTTTGAAGGGGTAACTGTGAATACCACCTCGCTCAATGAAACATCATTGATCTCAAGCGCAAATGTTAGCTCTGGAGCTGGAGCTGGAGTTGGGGTTTTACCTGTCTCCTTTGGATCATCATTACATGCAACAAATGACAGTGCGAAAACCATCATTGCTGACAATAACCAATTGATTTTTTTCATAAGTTTTAAGTATTAAGTTAATCTATTATATTTCAACACATTACACAAGTGACAAGTTACACACACTCACCCCTTGCTAAAAAACGCTAATTCTTCGATACAAATATAACTCTTTTTGCTAAAGTCACAAAATTTCCAAACGAGATTTGCACATCACACAGTGATGCACCCACGCCACCAACAAAATATTTTCTTACGATATACTGTAACGATAGAGGAGAGTAATTCACCTATATTTCCATTGCGCATGACACAATAAACAACCTGCTTATTGGCGTTAAATAGCGGGATAGGTAGTGACTACCCAACAAAAAAAACGCAAAAAATTTTCGCAGAACACAAAAAAAATATATATTTGTGGTTGCAAAGTGTGACAATTAAACAAAAACAACTTAATACAACTTGAATTATGGCTAATGTACCTGCAAATTTGAAGTACTCTAACGACCACGAGTGGTGCCGTGTAGAGGGTGATGTTGCCGTTATTGGCATTACTGATTATGCTCAGTCACAGCTTGGTGACATCGTTTTCGTTGATGTTCCTACTGTAGGTGAGACTATCGAGGCTAACGAGGTTTTCGGTTCTATCGAGGCTGTTAAGACTGTATCTGACGCATTCTCTCCAGTAAGCGGTGAGGTTATCGAGTTCAACGAGGCTGTTGAGGCTGACTCATCACTTGTTAACAGCGATCCTTACGGTGAGGGTTGGTTGATCAAGATTAAGATGTCTAACCCTGCAGAGGTTGACTCTTTGTTGGATGCTGCAGCATACGAGGCTCTTATCGGCTAAGATACTGACACCAAAATAGAGTGAGAAGCTGTCTAAC
The DNA here is from genome assembly GCA_017546975.1 of Alistipes sp. Lineage (GTDB taxonomy): Bacteria > Bacteroidota > Bacteroidia > Bacteroidales > Rikenellaceae > Alistipes. Next base: position 127 of record JAFYRL010000113.1, on the reverse strand, counting down.
AAGGCTCCTTCTTCGTTGCACTTGCTCTCAAAATGCTCATTTACGCCTAGTAAACTCCGCTTTTTCGAGCTTCGTGCGCCTAAAATTAGCTCTTGTTATACAACTTCACAAGAAAAAGTGACTGTCC
>JAFYRL010000012.1 GCA_017546975.1 Alistipes sp. | reverse complement strand
AGTCACTTTTTTCTTGTGAAGTTGTATAACAAGAGCTAATTTTAGGCGCACGAAGCTCGAAAAAGCGGAGTTTACTAGGCGTAAATGAGCATTTTGAGAGCAAGTGCAACGAAGAAGGAGCCTTGTTAGACAGCTTCTTTTTATTTCATAAGATACTATGTCTTAATTATGAACAAGGCGTTGTGTCTGTGCATCGCAAAATGGGTTATAATGAGTTATTATGAGTTCTATAGGTTCTGATGTTTTTTCGTTGATGGCGCTATATTCATTAGAACACATATTAACCCATCTAACCCATAAGAACATATTTGACTGCGCTTTTGACACGCAGGGACGAAAGGGACGAAAGGGACGAAAGGGACGAGAAAGACGATAGAGAAGTCATTTATAGCAGTTGTCCGAAACCTCTCTGTAGTCTCTGTGGTCTCTGTGGTCTCTGTGGTCTCTGTGGTCTCTGTGGTCTCTGTGGTCGAAGAAATATTAAACCGCGAACCAACCCCCCATTACTAATTATCGTTGCTGCGGGCAAAGCCTTAAACGGGAATCATCAGAACACACATAGCTCATTTCAACCCATATAAACCAACAAATAAAACAGCGCCCGGCTGAAGCCGAGCGCAAAAGAAATATTCATATAAATCTTTTTAGAATAAGAGGCTGTCCAATCGGACAGCCTCTTAGGAAATTTAATGCTTCTTGATTTAGATATTCTTTGTCAAATCATCAGCACCATTCAAAGTAGGAGTTTCGCCATTGATAACAAGCTGATACTCACCATTTGCAGTGATTGTGTTGTTATTCTCCATGTTAAGAACGAAACCAGCCTGAGCATTGCGAAGTACCAATGGCTCGTATGCAATGATTGTAGAGTTCTTGATGGTCACATCGCCACCTGCAGCTGCATCAACGCGGATACCGTAGCCATCCTCCTTAGTTGCGTCAATAGCAACACCATCGAATACTGTATTTACAGCCGTAGTCAACAAGTTAAATCCACGGAATGCATTAACAGTTGTATTCTTAACTGTTAGACCATAAGTTGATGTGAGCTGACCCAATGAGTGAAGGTTTCTTGTCTCGCAGTTCTCAATTGTAATATTGTAGGTCTGACGAAGGCGCAAACCAACAACATCGATACCATTATCACCCTCAAAGGAACAGTTCTTGAATGTTAGGTTGTGTGCATAGCGCTCTGCAGAAGCAGTGCTGTTTGATGAAATCAAATCTCTTGTTGCGAATGAAGAGAAATGGATATTCTCAAATGTCATTGTCTCAGCACCATCACTGCGAGAACCACCGTGAATGTACAATGTAGCAGCGCTAAAGGATTTCTTATCGCCGTAGCTTGTAATATATACATTAACATTCTCCTTCTGCTTAAGAGTCGCATCTTTGCTTGTAAGTGTCTTGGTGATGTAAACATTGATATCACGAGTTGCATTGTTTACATAATTCTCAAGATTTGCAACAGAAGATGCAATTGCATAGTCAACATCGTCTACTGTAATCTTACAATCATAACCAGAGTACAATGATAGGTTCTCAAACTTTAGAGCGTTGCCATAGTACTCGCAATTGTTGTATATAGCATGAGCGCCCAATGGACGAATACTTGTATTAAACTTTGTACCTGTGAATGTGGCATTGCAGTAAGTGTTCAAATATGAGCCATTTATAAACTCGCAATCCTCCATTACGAGATTGTTCACAGCACCAGCAATAGCAACACGCTTACCATCAAATGTGCAGCGACGGCAGACAATCTCAGCGTTAGTAACACCTGTGCCTACTCCATCAAAGTGGAATACCCACTCATTACCATTCTCCTTAAAGTGGCAATCCTCAAATACGCAAGTCTTACCTACATAACCATAACGGAATACATTCTTACCCTCGAATACGCAGTTCTTGAAAGTACCGTTTACCTGGCCGCTATTAACAATGCTACCGTTATCGCTATTAAACTTCGCACCGATAACAGTTGCACCGTTAAGATTCATCTTTGATGGGTTGTTGAATACAGTACCCTGCTGACAAATGATTGTTACGCCCTCTGCAATGTTTGCAGGGATAGCGTACTCACCTGCAGCAAGCTGTACAACGGCATTTGCCTCCTTAACAGCATCTGCAAATGTTGCCTGAGCATTCTCGCCCTCGATAGTATTCTCACCCTCGATAGCCATAGAGCCACCAACAACATTTACCTTGTCGAAATAAGCACTTGCATCCTCGTCAACCCAAACAGCATTAGCTGTATCCGCAGCAACATCAGCGATATCAACATTAGAAAGAGTGATATCAGCACCAGCTACAGACTTAACTACGATAGCAGCCTTCTTTGCAGTCTTGAATGTAGCATCCTTAATATTCAAAGTAACCTTTGCAGGAGCAGATACATACTGCTCATCAATCTTGATACCGCGACCAAGAGAGTTGATTGTAAGACCCTCGATGTTTACAGTCTGACCCTCAGCAGTGATCCACATTGCGTAGTAGTCATGAGTCTCGTTGATTGTTACATTCTTCATTGTAACACTCTTGCGAGCGATAGTAGCCTCAGCTCTTGTAACAGCCTCACCTACATTGCTAAGAGCGATAGCCTTATCGAATACAACATCCTCAAATACATAGTTGCAGTTAGCAAAAGTAAGATCATAAGAGTTCCAAGTACCTGTAGCCTGTGAGCTTGTCATAGTACCGTTCTTGATTGTGAAGAGAGCATTCTCATTCTTAGCACCAAGAGCTGACCAGTAGGTAGTTGTGATATTGAGCTTGTGACCATTCAAATCGATGTTGATAGTCTCAGTTGCCTCGCCACCAAGCTTGTACTCACCGCTACCTGGTGTCTGAGTACCAAGTGAAGAGATAGGCAAATCGATGTCACGACCCAAAGTAGCATTGATATGCTTCTCGTTTGAGGTCAATACTTTAGCCAAAGTCTCAGCATCCTCAATAGGGTAGGTAACGATGTTCTCAGGCTCATCAAATGCATCCTTAATCTCAACAGATACCTCGTTAGCGTCAGTCAATACTGGACCGTAGATAGTAGTCAAGTGGTTACGCTGAACAGGGATGTTTGTGTTGAAAGTTACCTTTGGAAGATCCTCAACATTATCAGTTACATCCAAAGTGAATGTAATAACACCATTCTCAGTACCGAAGATGTAGTCAGCAAACAAAGTCTGCTCCTCATCATTCTTAGGCTCGCCAGCGTACAAGTATGCATCCTCTGTGAAGTTAACACTCTTAGTTACATTCGCCTCAAGATTACCTGCAGTCTCAGTAAGAGCGTTGAATGTAGTGTAGATAGGAGTTGTGTACTTTACAGTTGCACTCTGAAGTGTTGTGTAAAGCTCATCCATATCGTTTGTTACAACGCGCAACTTAGCGAATGGGCGAGTAAGCTCCATCTTGATTGTAGATGCGCTGTTGAACTCCTTAATCTCAACAACTTCAGTGTAAGCATCGCGGCTCTCGTTCATAGCGTTGTGAGTGCCTGTGAGAGTTACATTTCTTAGGTCCTCAACATTGTAGTAAGGCTCAACACCCTCCTTAACGAAGTCAGCCCATACTACGAAACGGTAGTCACGACCTGGGATAAGACGCAACTCAAATGAAGTCGAGGTCTCATTGATAATCTTCTGATCCTCCTTAGCCAAGTTGCCGTTTGCATCGTAAACCTCAAGAGTGTAACGAACATTATACTCAGCAAGAACACCATTGTCAATAGCACCCAAAGCGCTATCGCTACCTGCTGCACGGGTTGCGTCAGATGGAAGTGCTACAGATAGCACGAAATTACCATCGCCCGCCAAACCAGCCTCGAAAGACTGATCCTTCATACATGATACTACACCGAGTACCAATGCCAAAAGAGCAAATAATTTTTTCATAAAAAAGTAATTTAAGTTAAATAAAATTTGTATATATTCTCTTCCTTAAGTGGACTACGCGCGCGTATGTATGCGCGCAACGCACTGACAATCAATACATTCACAAAACTTAGAGGTCGATTTCTTCTCTAAATTCTTGCAAATATATCATTTTCAGCAGGATAATCCATAACAAAGATACAAATAATATTCCCATTTGCCAAATAAAACAACAAAAAAATGAGGTTGCCCAACAGCGATGTTCGGCAACCTCAAATATAGAAGTCGTAACCTCTTACTTCAAAATCTCATCAACAATCCATGATGCGCCGCCCACCTTGTCGATAACAAAGAGTACATAGCGGATGTCGCAGATGATGTTACGGCACAAGGTCTCATCGAACTCGATATCCGACATTGTTGAGAGCCATGTACGGTCGAAGTTAATACCGATAAGCTCGCCTTTATTGTTAAGCACTGGTGAGCCTGAGTTACCACCTGTAGTGTGGTTAGTTGCGATGAAGCATACAGGTACAGAGTACTTGCCATTAACCTCTACGCCCCAGCGGCCGTAGTCCTTCTTTGCGTAGGCATCGCGAAGCTCCTGAGGTACATTATAGTCGTAGATCTCGGGGTTATCCTTCTCGATGATACCCTCCAATGTGGTCTGTGGAAGGTGCCACTCGCCATCGGCATACTCATAGCCCGCAACCTTACCATAAGCAACACGCAAAGTGAGGTTTGCATCTGGGAAGAAGGCACGCTCCTTATCCCACTCCATCAATGCCTTAACATAAGGACGGAACCAACGCTCGATATCTGGGTGGTTAGAGAAGTTACGGTATGTATATGCCTTGATGCGCTGCTGGATAGGGGTGATAGCTGCAACGAACTCAGCAACAGGATCGCATGCTACAGCCTCAGCTGTATAGCTCTCGATAGTGCCAAGCATAGTGTTGTCGTAGAGGTAGTTAGCATAACCCTCAGCACCACCATGCTGTGTGAACAATGCCTTAAGTTCCTCAGAGATATATGTGCCCATCTTCTCGTACTCCTTAAGCATTGCGATAGCGATAGCGCGGTCAACATTAACATCGAAATCCTTATAGAAGAGCTCCAAAGCAGCCTGCTTCTCAGCCTCGCTAAGCTTCTGATTAAGGGCGATGCGAACAACATTCTGAATCTCAATGCCGCGCAAGGTCTCGCTATAAAGCTCATAGTTGAAATAACCCTCAGCATTGCGCTCATAGGCTGCTGCAAGAGAGTCCAAGAGGTATGCCTTATCAGGGTTCTCCTTGCGGAAACGCTCCTCGTATGCCTCCTTCTTAGCTACTGTGCCAAGGCGGTTAATACCCTTAACCTCGCCCTGCCACTTCTTCCATGCGTTGGCGATGCTTGCCTGCTTAGCAGCGTACTGAATACGAGTCTTTGGAGACTTAGCCTGTGCCGCGCCAATGATATCGAGGCGCTTAGTGCGAAGGTCAATCTTAGTAGGGTCTGAGAGCTCTGCGACATACTTCACAGCATCAGAGGTGATATACTCCTGAGTGTTGCCTGGGAAACCATAAATCATGGTGAAGTCGCCCTCCTTGATGCCCTTTGTAGATACCTCAAAGTGGCGTGCTGGTGTGTATGGCTTGTTGTTTGCGCTATACTCTGCAGGGTTGTTGTTCTGGTCAGCGTAGATACGGAAAATTGAGAAGTCACCAGTGTGGCGAGGCCAAATCCAGTTGTCGTTATCAGCACCGAACTTACCAATAGTGGTTGGAGGAGCACCTACAAGGCGCACATCTCTAAACTCACGATAGACAAACAAGTAGGCCATGTTGCCATAGTACATTGACTCTACGCGTGCGTAGTAGCCCACGCCCTCAGCCTGTGCCTTAGCGATAATCTCCTCCTTAGTCTCGCCTGCAGCGATACGCTCGGTAACCTCCTCCATGCGAACGAGGATGTGTACCTTCAAGCCTGGGCAGTACAACTCCTCGCCCTGGTTCTTAGCCCAGAAGCCATTTGTGAGGTAGTCATGCTCAACGGTAGAGTGCGCCTGGATAGCGTCATAACCGCAGTGGTGGTTGGTGAGAAGAAGACCTTGCTCAGATACAATCTCACCTGTGCAGCCGCCATCAAACAATACAACAGCATCCTTCAACGACGCCTGATTGATAGAGTAGATATCCTCGGCAGAGAGTTTGAAGCCCTTAGACTTCATATCCTTAATGCGGCTCGAAATCAGCGATGGAAGCCACATACCCTTGTCGGCAACAGCCGAGAATGTCGTCGCAAAAAGCAACGCAAAAAGTAGTAAGGTTTTTTTCATAACTATTTGGTGTTTATTAGTTTATTCAATTATAAGTAACACGACGGCAGAGCCTCAATAAAGCACTCTAACTCTCTGCATAGGCGCTGAATAGGCAACCCCATAACATTGTAGAATGAGCCCTCGATGCCCTCGATGCCTACATAGCCAATCCACTCCTGAATACCGTAAGCACCCGCCTTATCCATAGGGCGATACTGCTCGATATAGTAGGCAATCTGCTCCTCGCTAAGCTCCGCAAAGCGTACCGTGCTTGATGATGCGAAGGTGTGCTCTCTATCGGCGCTGCGCAGTGTGACACCCGTAATCACGGTGTGCTCCGAGCCGCTTAGCTCGCTAAGCATAGCGTATGCCTCAGCCTCGTTCGTAGGCTTGCCAAGAACCTTGCCATTAAGCACTACGACAGTGTCAGCAGTGATAAGTATGTCGTTATATTCCAGTGTGTTAGGGTATGCATGGCTCTTAAGTGCTGAGAGGTATGGAGCAACCTCCTCAGCAGCGATGCTCTTGGGGAAGCTCTCCTCACACTCAAACTTTTGTGCCATCTGATACTCTATGCCTGTAGCCTTGAGTAGCTCCCTACGGCGTGGTGATGCCGAAGCGAGGATTACCCTAAACTCCTTAAGTTTGTCGTGTAGTAACATATTTATAGAACCTACCTATACCTATATATAATATACTATTTATCGCCTATGAGGTCTGGGCGCAAAGCCTTGGTGCGGCTCCATGCCTGCTCATCCTGCCACTTCTCAATCTCGGCAAAGTTTCCCGAAAGCAACACCTCTGGTACTTTCCAGCCGTTGAACTCAGCAGGGCGGGTGTAGACAGGAGGTGCGAGAAGATTATCCTGGAAGCAGTCCGTAAGCGCAGAGGCCTCATCGCCAATAGCGCCTGGGATGATACGCACCACAGAGTCGGCAATTACGCATGCAGCAAGCTCACCGCCCGTAAGTACATAATCTCCGATGGATATCTCGCGGGTGATAAGGTGCTCGCGGATACGGTAGTCAATACCCTTGTAGTGTCCACATAGGATGATGATGTTCTTCATCAGCGAGAGACGGTTTGCCTCGTGCTGGTTGTATGTGATGCCGTCAGGTGAGGTGAAGATAATCTCATCGTAGTCACGCTCCGACTTTAGCTTCTCGATACAGCGGAACACAGGCTCAATCTTTATCACCATGCCCGCCTCGCCACCGAATGGGTAGTCATCTACCGTGCGGCGCTTATCATCGGTGTAGTCACGCAGGTTGTGAACATATATCTCGGCGTGGCCCGACTCCTGCGCGCGCTTAAGTATTGACTCGTTAAGTGGCGATGAGAGTAGCTCGGGAACAACCGTAATTATATCTATACGCATAGTTATTAACCTTTGTAGTTAATCTCGTTATTTAGTACCTCGGTAATAAATGGGTTATAGAGGGTCTCATGGCCTATGGTTGAGCTATCCTCATGACCTGGGTAGATGGTTACATCGTCGCCAAGTGGTACAATCTCCTCAAGGATAGACTTCATAATCCATGAGTAGTCGCCACCAGGGAGGTCAGTACGGCCGATGCTCTCACGGAAGAGGGTGTCACCTGTGAACAACGCCTTCTCGCCCTCGTTGAAGAGTACTACATGGCCTGGGGTGTGACCTGGGGTCTTGATGATGCGTAGCTCTGTGTCGCCAAACTTTATGCTCTCGTTAGCATCAAGGTCGATATCTATCTCTGGTACCTCGTTACACTTAAGACCGTAGACCATGCCACCAGAAGATGCCTCGATAAGGAACAAATCCTTTGATGAGCATGCGAACTTAACGCCGTAGGTCTCCTTAAGCCACTTAACACCCTGCGTATGGTCGAAGTGACCATGTGTGTTTACCGCCATTACAGGCTTTAGCTCAAGTGAGGCAATAAGTTCCTTGAGGGTGTTGTTCTCCGACTCCGACATATTACCTGCATCGATGATGATGCACTCCTTTGTCGCGTCCCATACTAAATATGTATTCTCTCTAAAAGGGTTAAATACAACTCTCTTAATCTCCATTTTCAATTTTGGCTTTTAATGTTATATTCTTTACTCCGCTTACGGCAGTAGAGTATACCTGCAACACTCTGTAGAAGTTGCCCTCAGGTGCTTTGCTTGGGTCGACAGTTATATTTAGCACCCCTTGCTCACCAGGAGGTATAGGCTTCCTATCATGTTTTACGGTAGTGCATGAACAACTTGTGCGTACCTCGGTGATAACTAAAGGTACATCGCCACTATTCACGAACGATAGGCGAATATACTGCTTATCGTCATCTTGAGATAGTGTGCCAAGGTCCAAAACACTCTCCGAGAGCTCAATATCTGCCCCCTTAGGCTGCTGGGCAGATGCCACAGCAGCGCCAAAGAGTGCTATGAGTGTCACAAAGAAAAATACTCCTCGTCTCATTACTTAATCTTAAAATCGTATGTAATACTACCACTCTGTATCATGCGGTCACTTGACTTGAACTTAGCCTTTAGGGCTGCCTCAATAGCCAAGTTGTGGAGCGTGACATCAGATGTCGTGGTACCTCGCTGCTCAACAACAGCCGAGATAACATTACCCTCGCTATCGACATTCACATTGACAACAACGCGACCCGACATATTGAATGAGGTGCGAGGCTTAGGAAGTCCCTCTCGTAGACCGCGACCCTGTAGACCAGCATCCAGCTGATCGTGACCGCGAAGGTTATAACCACCCATCTCACCGTGGTCCGTCTCCCTGTCACCCAACGATGCAAGGCGGTTGCCCTCCTCGCCCATCTCCTCTACATTACCCACTACAGGCTTGAATAGAGCATTGGTGTTTACGGTTTGGGTCTCAGGCTCGGCACCCTCAGTCTGGTTGTTCTGCTCGAATGAGGCCTCCTCTACATGTGCTGCTTCATCCTCGTAGCGCACATCTGTAGGTGCCTCCTGCTCCATAACAGGTGGCTCAGGCTCCTCGACGAACTCCTCAATGATGAGTTCCAACGGAGGAATCTCTCGTTGAATCGACTGCACATGGAACACCATCTTGCCGCATATAAAGATAAGAAGCAACAACAATAGGAGTGTTATCACTAATGCTTGGCGTCGTGCAGAGCGATCCTTGGGATCTGTGGAATTATAGTAATCCATTACCTACTCTTTGTAGCTAATACCATTTTATACTTGTTCTCGCGTGTTATGTCGATAATATCAACCAACACATCAATAGTAACCTTCTCGTCGCAGCGTAGTGAGATATATGGACGCTCCTCAGCAGGGTGCTCGCTATACTTGGCAAAGTGCTGCTCAAGTGCGCTCTCGATGCTTGTAACATCTGTGTAGGTCTCGTCGCGATTTATCACATATCGATAGCCCGAAGGACTGCTTGTGTCGCCAACAACCGACAAGGTGATGATAGAAGGGTCACCCTCAGCACTTGATGATGAGGGGAGGGTCAACTTCACCGCATTATTAGGGTTTATGAGCGTTGTGGCCATAATGAAGAAGACCAACAACAGGAAGATAAGGTCCGTCATCGAAGATGATGAAAAGGCCGAATCTATCTTGGATGTTCGTTTAATTGCCATAATCTACTATTTTTGTACTGGCTGGTTCAAGATATCCATAAAGGCGATAGTTGTTGCCTCCATTCTGAATACAAGACGCTCGATGCGTGCTACGAGGTAGTTGTGGCCGAAGTATGCTGGAATACCAACAATCAAACCACCTACAGTTGTAACCATAGCTACATACATACCTGAAGAGAGCTGTCCAAGCTCAATAGCGCCAGATGTGCTTGCAGACATAGAGATAAATACCTGCACCATACCTACAACTGTACCCAAGAAACCAAGCATTGGAGCACCACCAGAGATAGATGCCAACCATGGAAGACCTGTCTCAAGCTTGGCAATCTCAACATTTGCAACATTCTCGATAGCTGTCTGGATATCGCCCATAGGACGGCCAATGCGCTCGATACCCTTCTCAATCATGCGTGCTACAGGTGAGTCGGTGCGGCGGCAGAGGTCGATAGCTGCGTTGATATTACCCTCAGAGATAAAGTCACGAATACGGTTCATGAAGTTGTTGTCGAGCTTTGTTGCGCGGCGTATGGCAATAAATCTCTCGATAAATATAAAGATCATTACTGCTGCCAAGAGTACAAGTACCCACATAAGCCAGCCTCCGCTCATAAATAGATCCCAAAAGCTAATGGATAGGGTGTCTGCAGCCTCAGTTACGCCCTCAGCCAATGTCTCTACAGATGCCTGTGCAATCTCCTCGGTAGCCTCTACCATAGGATTAGTAGTTAAGATGTTCATAATAGTTAAATTTTACTTTGTTAATTATTTATTGTTTATCTCTTTCGTCTCTGTCTCGCTCTTCTTTTCTAACGCTCTGCGCGCTCTAATATTATCTATCGTTACATTTGGCGAGTCCTCCTTGCGTGTTCGTTTATTTACATTCACAAAGGGGCTAATCAAATCATCCTTATTTCCGAAGCGCTTCTTAAGGCTCTGCTTTAGTTCGCCAAAGGTGTTAAAGCTCTCGTTGTAGTACACACCAACACCAGACTCCTGCATACCCTGGTTCTCACCATAACGGTCAATGGTCTGTGTGAAACCTCTGAGTTTGAAGGTGCCCTCAGGATCTATGAGCCATGTGATGAAGGCCTCGCCCACGAAGTTTGATGCCTTCTGCATAGCCTGCACCGAGGCATCTGAGAGGTATCCACCCTCAAGCTCCACAAGAACACGATTGTCGAATAGACTTCTTGAGAAGCCCACATCAATCTCATCGCCCGCAAGGTCCGTACGAGGACGGTAGCGCAAGATGATGTTGTAGTCCTCGCCCGATAGCCAGTTACTCAACTGGTTGGATAGTAGCTCAAAACCTGTGGTTGCAGATAGTGATGCTCCAGAGATGCCTCCAATATCATCTGCAGAGAAGCTGTTGGCTGTGAGCAACCAGAACATCTGCGTAGCTATGGCGTGCTGGTCGTTGAGTGCCGATTGAACGATAGTCTGAATCTCTGGTGCCACATTAGGAACCTTAACATCGAAGGTCACAGTAGGAGACTTAAGTTCATCGGTGAGCTTAATGTAACAATCCACGGGCACGGAGTGCGAGGTATCGAAGCCCTGCAAAGAACTACCGATAAGTGGTCGTAGCGATGCCTTGGTGCTATATACTGCATCGATGTCGAGTATAGTAGCCTTGGGGTCACCATCCCAGCGTAGCGATGAGCCAGGTACCACGGTAAAGAGTTTATTTATCGGGCTGAGTAGCGTAAAGAAGTATGTACCCTCTGAGATAGTAATATCTCCCTGCATCTCAAAGATGTCGGCCTCAGGCACAATGTGTAGTGCAAGCTCGCCCGAGCCCTTTCCCTTGATGATATCTCCCATCGTAGGGTCGATAACCAACTGCATCTCTATGTTTGGCTGAACATTGATGTTGATATCGATATCCATCACCTTAGATGTTCGATTCTCCTCTCTATTTCTTCTCTCGTATGCCATCATCAGGCGTGTGAGGTAGTCTATCGTATCAATCTTCTCGATGTTAGGCTCGACAAACTTGATAAAGCTTGCATGTGCAACATCCTCCTTGCGCTGTAGTGGTAGGTAGAACTTTGAGTTGTCGGCACTTGTAACATCGATATTCATCTTTGTACCTCGCTTATTGCCCTTGAACGATGCCTCGCCCGTAGCATATACATGGCCATAGAAGGTGTCGTTATCCTCAGTTGTCGTGTTGAGGACAAGCATCTTATCAACATTGGCATTTATCTCATAGGATACATTGCGTATGTTGTTAAGGTCGGTGTTGATAGATAAGTAGCCCATGTTCTTATCAACATCGTATATCGGAATACGCGATGCTTCGATAATGTTGTTGTTGATAGTGAACTTCGCTGTTGGGGCTGTATATCTTGCCTTTGTGTAGTTGATTGTGCCGCCAAAGTTTGTTGCAGCAATCTTACCTGAAAGCACAGCCTTTTTGCCTTCGCCCTCAATGTCTACATTGATATCAGCCTTACCCTCAATATCCGACAATACTCCCTTAAGGAATGGGTAGAGTAGTGCCATATCAGTATTACGCACTTTGGCCGTTGCATGGTACTTCTTTGTTGTTGGGGTGTAGTAACCCTCAATAACTCTCTCCTGCAGGCGTCTATCTCTTACGATGATATGTGCGCTATTATTCTTAGTATCCCACTCCGAGGTTATATATTGTGGTGCAACAGCCACACCGTTAATCTTGATATTGTTCATCGACATGGATGCCTCGAACTCTGGGTTTTGAAGTGCCGACTTAACCACGACATATCCATTCGATATACCATCTATCGAGTAGCCTATGCGCTTTAACAGCATCGAGAGCCCCGATATGTTGAAGTTGTCGAATGTGAGGCGTAGCGACTCCTTTAATGAGTTGGAGATAACACCATCGACCACAAGCTGCTGGTCAGGACGCGCAATGTGGAAGTTGTTAATGGTAACCTTTGATGGGGTAATATCGATACCTCGTGAGTAGAGCTGCCACAACTCCGATGAGTTGTTGAAGTAGGATGGCAGCACATCTACATGAATCATGCGATGTGTCTTCTTTGAGTTATATCGTACATTGGCTTTGAGAGCCAATAGCGCGGAGTTACCCTCCTCAGCACCCTCATTGAAGGCTGTCGATAAATCGACGGTATTGTTGCAGATGCCACCCTTAATGCGAATGTTTGGCATGAGTGGGCGTGTGCCCACATATAGATTCTCAGCGCCGATATTTAGTACCAACGAATCTCTGTTGTTGTAGTTGTTAAGGTCGCAGAATAGCTCTTCCAATATTACGCCTGAGTACTCCATCGCCTCGGACTCACCGCGTACAGCTATTCCGTTGCTGTGAGGGTTATATCGTAGGTCGAAGGATGTCTTAGGGGATATATCTACATCCTTAACAATAGCATCAAGCAGGTCATTGACACTCTCTCCTGCCTTTATGGAGAGCGCCGTATAGTCGTTGATGCCATTGCTACACTCATGCATAATGTTACTCTCTCCTGTCTTATCATAGATAATTGGGAGGTAGCGCTTCAAGGCGGTGTAGAGGTGGTTGTAAGCCTCGATGTATGAGGAGTTGCTATAGTAGTTCAGAGTTAAGAAGTCCGAATTTAGAAGTATAGATTTGTACTCCGCCAAATTCTCAAAATCTACCTTTGCTCTATCTGTTGTGAGCGTGCCTTGAGGATAGTCATAGGTCACATCTGCAATGCTAACATATCCATCGAAACCGTCCGAGAGTACACCCTGCAGGTCAATACCAATATTTGCAGATATAACAGATATAGAGTCATGGCGATTTATACCCAAAGCATTTAGGTCGGCACGCTTAAGAGCCATAGAGGCTATATATGTTGGTTTTGTGTCGCTAAGTTTAAGGTCGGCGCGTAGGTCAAATGTGATGTTAGGGTCTAATGAGTTAATCTCGCCATAGTAGTCATTGCCCGAAACCCTGCACTCGCCCTCAATATCTCTGAAGGTGTGGCCAGAGTACTCTATCGATGCAATCTTAACACCTACATCTCCGATAATACCTCCGCTCTGCGCTTTGCCTATAGAGCCATTGAGTGTTATTTCTGAACTTACGGAGCGTAGTTTCTCCAAGGATAGTATCTCTCCGATGTTAAGACCTGTGCTCTTTAATACACCAGCAATGGCGAGGCGCTCGTCCTCCTGTGTTGTGAATGTTAGGTCGCCTGAGGCTTCGCCAGCTCCTGTGTTGATATTACCCACAAACCTTAGGTCGTTGAGCTTGCCACCCACTGTTGAGCGTAGGTCTATCCATTGGATTCGCTCAATGATAGCGGTAACATCCTCAGGTAGCGAATCTGGAACAATGCGGTTTGCTATTGCCAATACATCATCAGCTGTAGAGTGTAGGTTCTCAATACCTACGACATACTGCGCATCACGCAGATATGGTAGGCCCTTGATGCGATATGTTGCCTCTAGTGAGGTGTTTTTTGCTACTTTGGCACGCTTGATACTACCTTCGATGTTGTCGAGAGTACCCTCGATTGTCGCCGAGAATGAGTTGATAGTTAAGCCCAAATTTCGGAGTGAAGGCTTTATGTAGGCGATATCGTCTGACGAAATCTTTGAGTGCTCAACTCTACCATCGACAGATACATTGCTGGCGAAGCGTTTGTAGCTCTCCCAATCATCACCGCTAAGCTCCAACTTGGGGAGATATATCGACGAGTTGTTGGTGAGTATGTTCAATCCATCGAGCGCAATCTTGCCCTGGTCGATGTATAGGTGCGAAGTGAGCTCGTTGATTGCGAAGCCAGAACGCTCATTGAACGATAGGTGTTCGATATCAGTCCATATAGTACCCCTTACCACAGCGAAGCTTGTTAGGTGGGTATTGATGTCGTTGAGGCGTATATTGCTAAAGTCAATGCCGTGCTTTGTGTCGCCGTGCTCCAACTTTTCGTAGCGTACTGTAAGCTCTTCGGCATCTATATCGTCGATGTATAACCTAAAGTCGTTGCTCTTCTCTGGGTTTTGAAGCTGTGCAAGGAGTGGGTGTATGTTTAACTCTCCCGATGGCAACTCGCGTAGGTATAACTTCGTTCCATACATCTTCGTGCCGCTCAATTTTATGCCCTCCTTTACGATGTTGAGGCCCTCGATAGATGTTGAGACATGAGGTATGTAGAGAAGCGTATCTTTGTTGTAATCCTCGATATATAGACCACGGATGCGAATCTTTGAGAATAGGTCGAAATCTATTCCCTCGACATAAACATCTGTGCCGAGAAGGTTTGATGTGTAGCTCGAAGCTTGTCTAACTACGGCGTTCTGCACAGGCTCAATATTCAGCACAAGGGTAATGGCAACAGGTAAAAATATCAACAACAAGAGGATTGTTGATACTACCTTTCCCAATATTTTTATACCTTTGCGCATTGAAATACTCTTTTGTGTTTGTGCATTTACAGCAATTAACCTACAAAAGTAATAATTTTTCTATTAAAATAGAAAAAAAATAACAAAAATATAGAGAGAACTTTTTTGATATGGATATTACAATATTGGGCATTGAGTCTTCATGTGACGATACATCTGCTGCGGTGCTTCGTAATCGTACACTTCTTTCGAATGTAATTGCCTCGCAGGCAGTGCATCAGAAGTATGGCGGTGTTATTCCTGAACTTGCATCGCGTGCACATCAGCAGAATATCATTCCTGTTGTGGATACGGCGCTTAAGGAGGCGGGTATCACTATTGACAAGGTTGATGCGATAGCATTTACGCGTGGTCCAGGTCTGCTCGGCTCGCTCCTTGTTGGTGTGTCGTTTGCTAAGGGTTTGTCTATTGCCAATAACATTCCACTTGTTGAGGTAAATCACCTTGAGGGTCACATCCTTTCGCATTTTGTCGATATGCCAGATAGAGATATGCCACATCCTGACTTTCCGTTCCTTTGTCTGCTTGTTAGTGGTGGTCACACACAGATTGTGCGCGTTGATGCCCCTACAAAGATGGAGATTATCGGTACTACGATAGATGATGCTGCGGGTGAGGCCTTCGATAAGTGTGCCAAAGTTATGGGTCTGCCTTATCCTGGAGGTCCTATTATTGACCGTCTTGCTAAGGAGGGTGATGCTAAGGCTTTCAAGTTTGCAAAGCCTCATGTTGAGGGTGAGTTCGACTACTCGTTCTCTGGTCTTAAGACCTCGTTCCTTTACACTCTGCGCGATGCTGTGCAGCAGGATCCAGACTTTGTTGAGAAGCACAAGGCGGACCTATGTGCATCGCTCCAAAAGACTATCGTTGATATTCTCTTGGATAAGCTTATCAAGGCATCTAAGGCTACGGGTATCAAGGATATAGCTATTGCAGGTGGTGTGTCGGCAAACTCTGGTCTAAGAGATGGTATTGTGGAGGCGGGTCGTCGTCGTGGCTGGCGTACATTCCTCCCAGAGTTTAAGTTTACAACGGATAATGCTGCGATGATTGCTACGGCGGGTTACTATCGCTATATGGCTGGTGAGCTTAGCGATTTGAGCGTCTCGCCTGTTGCGCGCCTACAGGATTTGTAGCCCACGGATTATGCAGGGACTCCCATATAACGACTACGGCAATGCTATGCGCCAACGCTTTGGTGGGCGTGTTCAGAAACTTGCGGTGGATGCGGGTTTGAGTTGCCCAAATCGTGACGGCAGGGTTGGTTTTGGAGGTTGTACATTTTGTCTTAATGATGCATTTTCTCCAAGCTATTGCAGAGAGGGAGGTTCTCTTTCTGCACAGCTCAATAGAGCAATGTCTTTTCACTCGTCGCGTGGTCGTTGTGGAGATTATTATCTTGCTTACCTTCAGGCTGGTACAAATACATATTCAGATATTGAGAAGCTCCGTGGTATATACTCGGAGCTTCTATCGCATCCCAATGTTTCGGGTCTTATTGTAGGTACTCGTCCCGATTGCATAAGTTCTGAAATACTTGATGTGTTGGAGGATTTGTCGCATGGAAAATACTTGGCTATAGAGTATGGTGTTGAGTCGGTTTATGATGCAACACTAAGGCGTGTTAATCGTGGTCATAACTTTGAATCGGCCGTAAGAGCTGTTGCTATGACAAAGGAGCGCGGCTTGGATGTTGGAGGACACTTTATCTTGGGTCTGCCGGGTGAGAGTATTAGTGATATTGTAGGAGGTGTGTCGAGGATAAATGACCTTGGCTTGGACTTTGTTAAGTTTCATCAATTGCAAATATATCGCGGTACGGCGATGGAGCGCGAATATATCTCCTTGCCCAATGATTTTATCTTTGCAAATGGCTTTGGTATAGATGATTATATCGCCTTGGTGTGCGATGTTCTTCGTCGTCTTGACTTCTCTATTGCTGTAGAGCGCCTGCTATCCCAAGCCCCTGTTCGACTATTAAGCACCTCCCTTTTAGGGGGTATTCGTCCTGATGAGTTTCGCAATCGTGTGGTTGAGCGACTTAACTCTCTTGGTGCTGTGCAGGGCGATTTAGCGAATATTTAATTCGTACTTATACTTTTTTTATATATAATAGTTGGCGTCTTGCCAAATTATTGCTATATTTGCTCTGTAATATATCAGATTGTGAGCTGTACTATTTGATGCAGATTGTGTTTGTGTCGATATATGCGTTTGTAATCTGCTGTGTTTTAAGGAGTTGATAATAATAGAAAATTGCATATTGCCGTGAAAAAGGTTTTACTTAGCTTGATGGTTATTGCCGCAATGGCGGTTTCATGCCAGAGTGATGTTTTGAATATCTTTGGCTTTGAAAACGAAGCTTCTGTAGTTCTCAAGGTTAAGTCTCCGCAGATAACTGCTACTCGTGCGGGTGCTGGTTTGGATAGCTCTGTGGGTGCTATTGACAATTTTGATAATAATAGCGAGCTTTGGGATAAGTATGACTTGCGCTACATCCTTGAGGTTTATGAGGTCGTAGAGAAGGATGGTCAGGTAACTACCTCTGCTGAGTCTATCTACAAGCGTCAGGTAGCGACAACTCCATCATATCAGGATGGTGTTGAGTTTGATATTCGCCTTGTACCTAATCGTACATACAAGTTTGTGGTTTGGGCAGACTTTGTGAATGAGGGTATGAAGAGCGACTTGTTCTACGATACTGCTGACTTGCACAATATCTCTCGTAAGGCGAGTGTTCAGCATCTCGCAATGGAGGAGGCGTTGGATGCTTACCATATTAGCAAGACAGAGACTATCAAGAATGATGCTGGTATCACCTTGAATCTAACACGCCCATTTGCTAAGTTGCGTGTTGTGGCTATTGACCACCATGAGATTGTTAGCTACTCTACTCTTAAGAGTGTAAAAGTACAATTCGATACTGAGAAGAATCCTGTATATAAGAGCTTCAACGCGGTGACAAATGTCGTATCGGAGAACTGCGCTGCTCACAAATATGAGTGTAATATCGATCCAGCACCTTATGTTGAGTATAACGGTACAATGGAGGATGGTCAGAGCGTTAAGGGCTTTGTGCTCTTTAGTGACTATATCCTTGCTCCACGCGATGGTGAGGCTCCTGTAAGCTTTACAATGGATATCTACGATCAGAAGGATAAGGTTCGTACTATTGAGTTCGAGACACAGATTCCTACATGTCGTAACCATCTAACGACTATTGTTGGTAACTTCCTTACACAGAACTATAGCGCTATTATCAGCATTGATGATACTCTTCTTAGCGATGAGGAGTTCGATGTGAATGCTGAGGATGCGACAACTGAGCAGTAGTATATACCTATTTATAAAGTAAGAAGCTGTCTAACAAGGCTCCTTCGTCGGTATTTGTTGTGATAATGGGCATCTACTTCCGCTAACGAAATATCTCGTAAATGGGCAGTACGCCAAGTACAGCCCATCTACTTGAATT
>JAFYRL010000112.1 GCA_017546975.1 Alistipes sp. | reverse complement strand
TGCAGAGCAAGCCCAAGACCATGCGCATCAACATCGAAGGCGAGTTGGCTGAAGGCGTTACCGCCAAGGACGTAGCACTCTACATCATGGCACAGCTCACCACATCAGGTGCTACAGGTTATGCCGTAGAGTACGCAGGTTCTACCGTACGCAACATGTCAATGGAGGGCCGACTGACCCTCTCAAACCTCTCTATCGAGATGGGCTCACGTGCCGGACTCATCGCTCCTGACGAGACTACCTTCGCCTACCTCAAGGGTCGCGAGTATGCTCCCAAAGGCGAGGCATGGGACAAGGCCGTAGAGGAGTGGAAGCAACTCTACTCTGACCCCGACGCAGTATTTGACAAGGAGGTAACCTATCGTGCCGAGGACATCGCTCCCCGCATCACCTATGGTACTAACCCCGGTGCTGGTATTGCCATTGATGAGTGCATCCCCACACTCGAAGAGGTGCCCGCAGAAGACCATACACAGTTCCTCGCCATGCTCGACTATATGCAATTTGCTCCCGGACAGAAGCTCGAGGGCACTCCCGTTGACTACTGCTTCCTCGGCGCTTGCACCAATGGCCGCATTGAGGACTTCCGTGCCTTTGCCTCTGTAGTGAAGGGAAAGAAGAAGGCCGATAACGTAGTGGCATGGCTCGTTCCTGGCTCATGGCTTGTACGTCAGCAGATTATCGATGAGGGTATCGACAAGATTCTCGAGGAAGCAGGTTTTGAACTTCGTCTCCCCTCATGCTCATCATGCTTAGCTATGAACCCCGACAAGGTACCCGCAGGCAAGCTCTCTATCTCTACCAGCAACCGCAACTTTGTGGGCCGCCAAGGACCTGGTGCACGCACCATCCTCGCTTCACCCCTTGTAGTGGCAGCATCGGCTATCACAGGCGTAGTAACTGATCCTCGTAAACTTTGATGAACTATGGCAAAACAAAAATTCAATATCATCCAGTCAACCTGCCTTCCTATCCAGATTGACAACTGTAATACCGACCTCATCATCCCTGCTCGCTACTTGGCCAGCACTACCCGTGACCCCAAGTTCTTCGGCGATGCCTTCATGCACGACCTCCGCTACGATGGCAATGGTAAGCCTATGGCAGACTTTGTAATGAATCGCCCCGAGTTTAGCGAAGCCCCTCACGAAGGTGTACATGAAATTATTATTGGTGGACAAAACTGGGGCTCAGGCTCTAGCCGTGAACATGCAGCATGGGCCATTGCAGGCTATGGCGCACGTGTAGTTATCAGTAGTTCTTTTGCAGATATTCATCGCAACAACCTACTCAACTGCTTCGTGCTCCCCGTCATTGTGAGCCGCGAGTTCCATCAGGAATTATTCGACACCGTAGAAGCTAATCCCAAAGCAGAAGTACGAGTTGACGTTCCCAACCAAACAGTCACAAATCTCACCACAGGAAACAGTGAGACTTTCGACATCAATGGTTATAAGAAGTATTGCTTAATGAACGCCCTTGACGACATTGATTTCTTACTCGAGAATACCTCAAAGATAGAGGAATACGAAAGTGGTCGTTAAAGTTCCTCTCTCATAAGGGACTAAAAAGTAAAAAGAGTAGTAAGCGCGCTTACTACTCTTTTTTTTACATAGAAGATATTCTGATGAGTTTCTTTGCTTATTTAGCCACTACTTTACGGCCATCCACTATATAAATGTTTCCGGGGATCATAGCATTGCTATCAAAGATCTGACGGCCATAGAGGTCATAGATTCCCTGGCGACGAACTGGAGTTGCTTCCAGCTGGGGAAGACTAATCTCAGTCTCAGCACCTGCGCCCAAGTAATAAAGTCTGAAGTCATCGGCTTTGTACCAGCCAGCTTCGCTCTCTACACCGATAGTAAGGCTACCATCTTCTACCCAAACGCTATCAACACTATTCTCAGTAATGTAGAATCTACCCCACTCATGCGGAGTCACAAGTGTAGTGCTATCATTAGCGAAGAGAGTGGCAACTTTATTGGTACCGACCTTTGCTGTCAAGCGATAATAGCCCTTGGGCAAGTCTTCTATTACCTGCTTAACTGATGTGCTTGAGGTAGACTCACAATAAAGGAAGTAGGTACCGTCAATATCAGCTGCAAGCGTAGCAAGGGTACTATTGGTGCGCACTGAAGCGACTGAAGGAGCTGTCCAACCATCTTTCTTACCCTTCTCAAATGAGGGGTTTGTGATGTAAATGCTATAGTCTATGGGCTCGCTCTTATCGATAAGCTTTGTCTTATATTTCTCTGTATAGGCGAGAAGGTCTGAAGCGGCATTCTTGATGCTATTGATCGTAGTAAGGCTCATCTCTGAGAAGATCTTACGTGATGAGTCAATAGAGTCGAGCAACAATGTATTCCACATGGGTTCTACTTCATCATGCCACTTGTCATAGGCGAGCATTGCTGTATTGATTGCCTCACCCAAGATCTTATATGACTGGTCAATATTGCTATTGACCGAGGCTCTCATACGCTTTGAGTCATATCTGATAACACCGGTAAGAGCAGAGATAGGTGCACCAGAGTCTACGCGATTGAAGTACTGTACGTCGTTTGCAAGATCAAGGTCCAAAACAAGTATCTGACCATCTGCTACGGTGTCTGTAAGCACAGCCTCGAAGACATCAGCGCCGGTAGTATCTGCCACCATGCAGAGTGTGATATCTCTTGCGGTGATAGGAGTGGGCGACTCGCTGCACACCATCATCAGATAGGGTTTGCAGCCGAGCAAGGTGTCAGTAATTGCAGCCTCACGTATTGATGTCGCAATATACTTAGTGGGACGACGGCAAATGTAATCATCAGGAACGATGGCTGTGAAGGGAAGTGCGAGAGTATTCCACTGGCCTATGTTCCATTTGGGCATGAAGCTTGCTATAGATGCTGTGTGATTTGCTGCAGGTGCAAAGTTATAACCCTGCTCCAGACGGAGTTCCTCAATATGGTTATTATATACAATATTGTATCCCTTGATGGGCTCAGCAGTATAGAATAGCGCATTGGGGTTAGCAGCTATGGGCTGACTATTGATGCCTGCGACTTGGGTAAGGTCATACTGAGTGATTGAGGCATCACTTGCCAATTCGGTAAAGTTGCTTGCATCCCAATCTCCCTTGAAGGTCATCACGCCATCTTGAGAAGATGTGCACTCCAGTGTAGGAGCACATATCTTGAAACGGATAATAGAGTCAGCCGTAGCAAAATTCAGTTCGCTATTCTCCTCAATATTGTTGAGTTTGGGGTTGATAACAAGTGTATAGTAGATGTTACTGCTGATACGGTTCACAAGAGCAGTCACATCTGCAGTCTCACCAGGTTCCAATGTACCACCTGTAAAGTTGATGCTGCGTACCTTTTCCAGGCAGTCATTCTCTTCGTCATACTTGAAAAGGTTCATACGCAGTGTAGGCTGTGCCGATGTACCGTGCTCCGCATTAGTAAGTGATGCAGTGGCAGTAGTGGTGGTATTGTAGAGCAACTGGTATTTTTCGCCCTTGTACTCCTCGGTATTTCCACTTGCTGCAATTTCAAATGAGTTAAGTGTTATTTCCGCATCGCTAGAAACTACGTCAACCTCTACTTTATCAAGGATATTATACTTCTTGTCAGTGAGATAGATGTAGTGCTTCTTATCCGAAGAGGGTTTGAAGGTAGCAGTAAACTCTCCGCTCTCACCAGTAGTGAGCTTGAGTTCAGTGTTCTTTTCCGAAGCAGTAGTAGAGCCTGTAGGAGTGCGGTCGCTGGTACTCCAGTAGAGATAGAAGCCTGAGTAGTCAAGGGTACCATTGTTGGTTACTTCTACACGAATGGGGGTATCTGCACGCTTGACAGTTTGCTTGGGAGCATACAACTTTCCTTTCAAGTTGGGCTTATTGGGCTCAATATCATACACTATACCTTGGTTGTTAGAATAACCACCTACACCATCTTCTGCAGACAGGGTGTAGTAGCCATCACTACTTCCACCCCAACCCATATTGAAGTGATAGAGATTACCAGAAGGATTGTATCCGTCAAGGATAATAGCATGTCCACCACCACTATCGCTGGTACCGCGATATATCATGGGCTGTCTGTTGATCAGGTTATTATAGATGCGTTCCTCCCAACCCTCTTGGTCTAAGCTTGACTTATTTTGATACTCACATTTACAGCTAACATTAAAGTATTTATTATACACGTTCACTGTACTGCTAATGGTACCTGAGGTAGAACTACCATACTTCAGCTCCAAGGCTGCTCCTAATGCAGCATTGAGCACAGCTACAGCATGAGCCATCTCTTCGGGATAGCTACCCGAGTAGCTATTAAGCATCAGGTCCCACTGCAAAGGAGTACCCTTGGGATACACCTCAGTCACAGGAGCATCTCCCTTTGAGTAGGTAGAGGTAGAGGCAAGCAATACATCTGTAAGGTCACGCTGGAAATAATGAAGGATCATAGCTGCTGCGGTACAAGCACATCCTGTCACAGCGCGCTTGGTAGTACCGGTAATGATAGGTGCCAGATTATTATAGGGAGCACCCTGCTTCCAATGCGACTCGATGAGCGGCTTAATAGCAATGCGGCCTGCTGGCGCCTTTGCTGCCGCACGCGCCGGAGCTCCTACGGCTCTTGCCTCCTCTACAGCTTTGGTAAAGTAGTCCATCATATCGAAGAACGCGGGAGCCATCTCCTCCTCTACATAGCTGCCACTCTCAGTATAACCAATAATCTCAGGCAGACTATTATCACCACTGACAATTACAAAACCCGAGTCCTCTCCACGGTCAATGATGTAGAGCGGAGCCAAAGTATCAGCCTCAGCAGCAGAGCGCGTAGCAGAACGACGCAGCGGCTTGATCTGTGATACAGTAACATCACTCTTGAGGTAGGCCGAAGCAATCTTTAGTGCTTGCGTAGGGCCAATAGGATCGGCAGATGCCGTAAACACGATGCTGATGAGCAACAGTGTCTGTAAAATTCTTTTCTTCATATCTGTTTAATATTGTTGTTCCAAATTATTTGGCTACTACCTTACGTCCATCTACTATATATATATGTCCAGGAATCATAGCATTGCTATCAGGAATCTGGCGACCATAGAGGTCATAGATTCCCTGACGGCAAACCGGAGCTGCATCCAGCTGAGGAAGACTAATCTCGGTCTCAGCGCCAGCGCCCAAGTAATAGAGTCTAAAATCATCGGCTTTGTACCAGCCGGCTCCGCTCTCTACACCGATAGTAAGGGTGCCATCTTCTACCCAAACGCTATCAACGCTGTTCTCAGTGATGTAGAATTTACCCCACTCATGCGGAGCCACAAGTGTCGTGCTATCATTGGCGAAAAGAGTTGCCGCCTGACTGGTGCCAACCTTTGCTGTCAAGCGATAGTAACCCTTGGGAAGGCCTTCTATTACCTGCTTGATAGAAGTGCTTGATGTAGACTCACAGTACAGGAAGTAGGTTCCATCAATATCTACAGCAAGGGTAGCAAGAGTGCTATTGGTGCGTACCGAAGCTGCAGAAGGAGTAGTCCAACCATCCTTCTTACCAGCCTCAAATGAGGGGTTCGTGATATATACGCTATAATCGATAGGATTGCTCTTATCTATGAGTTTTGTCTTGTATTGTCCTACGAGAGCAAGGAGGTCAGACGCTGTGCTCTTGACACTAATCGTTGTGGTAAGGCTCATGTTTGAGAAGATCTCACGCGCAGAGGCTATAGTGTCGAGCAGCAGTGTGTTCCACATAGGCTCTACTTTGTCGTTCCAAGCATCATAGGTGAGTTTTGCCGTGTTGATGGCCTCAGCCAACATCTTGTATGACTGGTCCATGTTGCTATTTACCGCAGCCTTCATACGCTTCGAATCATATCTGATTACACCGGTAAGAGCTGCAATGTGTGTGCCTGAGTCTACGCGATTAAAGTATTGAACATCGTCCGTAAGGCTGAGATCCAGGACAAGAGTCTGATTGTCGGCCACTGCATCGGTAAGTATAGCCTCGAAGACAGGCGAATCTGTAGTATCGGCCACCATGCTGAGTGTGACATCCTTAGCTGTGATGGGCGCGGGAGACTCGCTGCACGGCATCATCAGATAGGGTCTACCGCTAAGAAGAGTATCGGTAATCACTGCATCACGTATTGAGGTCGCATTATACTTGATAGGACGGCGACAGATATAATCTCCGGGCACAATCGCTGT
>JAFYRL010000111.1 GCA_017546975.1 Alistipes sp. | reverse complement strand
GTGGCTTCGCCCTTGCTTCCATCCGGATGGCACACGCGAGTTTTACGATGCGTGCTTCTGCGTAAGTCTGCGGCGTCTGCGTGAGACAAAATTCCGCGATGAGAATTAATTACCCCCGCCCGCTCCATTCCGCTAACGCAGCATTCTGCTCGTCCCCCTTAAAGAGGGACAATTCTCTCAGAAAGTTTAATCGCGCGTAAGGACTAATCAAAAAGCATTGTCGCCCTTCGAAGGGGGACGAGTGCAGTGAAGCAAGGCTGAACGGAACGGAGGGGGTAATCACTCAACCCTCAACCCTAAACTCTCAACCCTAAACCCTAAACCCTCAACTCTCAACTCTCAACCCTCAACCCTCAACTCTCAACCCTCAACCCTAAACGAATAAACGACTAAACAAAATGAATAAACCTGACTGGAAACAAATTCTCAAAGTATTAATCGCAGTGCTCACGGCCATAGCTGGCTCGATAGGTGTAGTGAGCTGCATATCGTAACGTAGCGCTATGGTAGCGCAAGTAATCACCCGAGTGGCTCGCGCCGTCGGACTCATCCTATTGGGGCTGGTGCTCGCATGAGCATGGCCCTAATTTGTTTCCAAAAAGGGGTACAGGGTACAGGGTACAATTAATATGCGCACTCTATCAAGAAATGAGGGTGCTTCAAATGCACCCTCTTAGTATCTATAAACAATTACTCAAAGCTTTATCATTGTGTAGCGATCACCCTTACATACAGGGCAGGGGGTAAGGGAATAAGCATAGATGGAAGAGGCATTAGCATCAGCTCCCATCGCCCAAGTCAATTGGTTAAGCGCTATAGTCTTTCCATCTAAATCAGAGCGATGGCTTAAGAGGATAGGAGTCTCGAGATAGATAGTAGAGTGTACCTCACCTACAAACGGGTAATAGACTACTGAGATGCCATCTGTCTCGACAATGAAATCCACCAAGTGGGTCTCATCGGGTAGGATTACGGAATGAGAGAAATAACGTGCCATTACGATTGCTTATCCTTCGTCTTCTTTGCTCTCTTTGAAGACTTTTTAGACTTTACATTTAAGGTATCGGAATGTACCTTATCCACGAGATGGGTAGTATCTGACAAGGCACTATCAGTAGGAGCAACCTTGTGATAGCGCATCAGGTGCAAGTTGTAAAGCAGGAGATCATCACCACCATCAGAGCCCTTGTAATAGGCGTCAGCTGAGACATTACGGAGCTTGAATCCTGTAGTGTCGGGGAGAGAAAGATGGTATGACCCCGACGTATAGAGCAGAGTATCCACCGAAGCAAGCGAATCATTGTCAAATTCTACGACAAGTGCCAGGTGAAGGTATCTGTAGAGCGAGTCAGGTTCGGGATTGAAGAAGAGCACATCGCCACTCCACTCGAAGCTATCGTGGCTCTTAAAGTTGGTGTCATAGGGGATAGTGGCAGTAAAGCGATTAGAGATATAAGATGGTGACATCTGTAACAATGGTCTCTCATACCATAAATCTGCCGAATCGCCCTCTACAGCTTTCGGGACACGAAGGACTGTCAGGATAGTCTCATCCTCGATGCGCTGGATTGTACGATCCACTCTATCTGAAAGTTTCAGATATATCAGCGAGAGCGCCTTAGGATTGCGCGCATAGTATACCAATGAGGAGTCGACCACCTCTGCTGTCACACCATGCTTTGCATATATATAATCAAAATAGAGGTCTTTCTGGTATCGCTCTGAGGAAGGGAGTTCGCTTATCATCGACTGGGCCAAATGATAGTCATACAATATAGCTTCTAACTTCTCGGGAGGCAACACCCCTGAGGGCAACCTATTGGTACAGGCAGCCAACGACAGCAACACACAGAGTATCGCCGTGAGACCCTTCTTATTTCTTATGAGACTTGACATCATCGTCCTGCGCAGGAACCTCGAGTCCCCAGTTCATACATTTGCTATAGAACAACAATATTGCTATCACACCGCAACTGATGCAGGCATCAGCAAAGTTGAAGATAGGACTGAAGAAGATGAAATGGTTGCCACCGATGAGGGGGAGCCAATCAGGCCAGTTCCACTCCACCAGAGGGAAGTAGAACATGTCGACCACCTTGCCCTTCAGCATAGGAGCATATCCCTCACCCCAAGGTACGAGCTGCGCTACGCTATAGGGGGTGCTCTCTGAGAAGAGCGGTCCGTACAGCACGCAATCTACTATGTTGCCTGCCGCACCTGCTATGATGAGTGCCACACACACAAGGTATCCGCGAGGGAAGCCCTTGCCACGTATCTTGCATACATAATACACAAGGGCACAGATGGCTACGATGCGGAAGAGCGTGAGGAACAGCTTGCCGAAAATCTCCATGCCAAAGGCCATGCCGGGGTTCTCGGTAAAATAGATGTAAAACCAGTCGGTAATGTGGATGCTCTCGTAGAGGCGCATGCCGAGCTTTACCGATAGCTTGATGATTTGGTCAATAATAAGGGCTATGGCTACGATAAGCGCAACCATACGCCCTTCAGTCAGATTTTGCTTCATTAATTCAATTAGTTGTTAAAGGGAGTTAAAGGGAGATACCACTTCGCCTTGCTCCGTTGAGGAGTTAAATGCCAATAGTTTTTGTGCACCGCGTACAGTACATTTGGCCTTTATCTCCATTTATCTCCATTTATCTTCTCACATTCCCTTCATTTTTATTTCTTCTGCGCCTCCTTAGCCTCGATACTTAGTGTAGCGTGGGGCACTGCGCGAAGGCGACCTGCAGGGATGAGCTTACCCGTCTCACGACAAATACCATAGGTCTTGTTTTCGATAC
>JAFYRL010000110.1 GCA_017546975.1 Alistipes sp. | reverse complement strand
TATCGATGCTATCTTCGGTCAGTACTGCGAGGGGCACCTCGTGCAGCCTACCTTCGTTACCGACTACCCTATCGAGATGTCGCCACTATGTAAGCGTCACCGCGACAATGAGGAGCTCACCGAGCGCTTCGAGTTGTTCGTAAATGGTAAGGAGTTGTGTAACGCCTACTCAGAGCTTAACGACCCTATCGACCAGCTTGAGCGTTTCCAGGAGCAGATGCGACTCTCGGAGAAGGGCGACGACGAGGCTATGACTATCGATATGGACTTCGTTCGCGCCTTGGAGTATGGTATGCCATCATGCTCAGGTATGGGTATCGGCATCGACCGCCTCACAATGTTCATGACCGGCGAGACCTCAATCCAGGATGTATTGTTCTTCCCAACAATGCGCCCAGAGAAGAAGGTTGTAGCTGATGCTGAGGATGTTTACACCGCAGCAGGCATTCCACAAGAATGGGTAGCCGTAATCCAGAAGATGGGTTATATCACCTTGGAGGCCTTTGAGAACACCGCAACAACAGGAGGCATGAAGCTCTTCAACGACCTCTGTGGCTTCAACAAGAAGAACAAGTTGGGCCTTGCCACTGCCGAGATTAAGGCGTGGATTGAGTCTAAGAAGAGTGAGTAATTAACTATAAAAAAACGAGAACAGATACTATGAGAAAGAAGATTGTAGCAGGTAACTGGAAGATGAATACCCTACCTGCTGAGGGTGTAGAGTTGGCTAAGGGAGTTGCAGCAGGTCGTAAGGATGTTTGCGACGCGGTGACTATGATTGTATGCCCTCCATTCACACACCTATATAGCGTTATCGAGACATTGAAGGGCGCTAATATCGCTGTTGGTGCACAGGACTGCGCTACAGAGGTTAAGGGTGCTTACACCGGCGAGGTATCTGCAGAGATGATTGCTGCCCTCGGCTGCGATTATGTTATCCTTGGTCACTCAGAGCGCCGTCAGTACTATGGTGAGACATCTGAGACATTGAATAAAAAGATGGCTCGTGCCTACGAGAATAATTTGAAGCCTATCTACTGCGTAGGTGAGAACCTTGAGGAGCGTGAGGCAGGTCGCCATTTTGAGGTGTGCAAGCAGCAAATCGAGGAGGTAGTATTCAACCTCACTGAGGAGCAGTTCGAGAGCCTTGTTATCGCCTATGAGCCTGTATGGGCTATCGGCACAGGTAAGACAGCTACAGCAGAGCAGGCAGAGGAGATTCACGCCTACATCCGCGAGGTTCTTCGCTCGAAGTTCGGCGCTAAGGCTGAGGAGTGCCCAATCCTCTACGGTGGCTCATGCAAGCCATCTAACGCTGGCGAGATCTTCTCTAAGGAGAATGTAGACGGCGGTCTTATTGGTGGCGCAGCGTTGAAGGCTGAGGATTTCCTTGGCATCGGCAAGGCATTCTAAAACTGAAAAGTGAAAACTGAAAACTGAAAAGTGAGAACTGAAAAGTAAGGTATCTGCGACATCTGTGGGTAGTGCCACAATTACTATTGAGTACTGCGAGTAGTGTCGCTATAAACGATAGAGGGGATGACTTGACGGCCATCCCCTCTTTACTATATATACACATATATATATTATATAGTTCTAAGTCGTAGCTTCACGACATTCTCCACATGGTGCGTATGTGGGAACATATCCACCGGCTGCACCGCGAGAATCTCATACATATCGCTTAGTATAGCAAGGTCACGAGCCTGGGTAGATGGGTTACAGCTTACATATACCATGCGCTCAGGTGCTGCACGCTTGATAACCTCCAATACGCGCTCATCGACACCTGCACGAGGTGGGTCGAGGATGATAACATCAGGACGGCCATTGCGCTGGATAAACTCATCGCTGATAACATCCTTCATATCGCCAGCATAGAATACGGTGTTATCTATGCCGTTGAGCTGCGAGTTAATAACAGCATCCTCAATAGCCTCAGGCACATACTCCACGCCCACAACCTTCTTAGCATGTCGGGCACAGAAGTTAGCGATAGTACCCGTACCTGTGTATAGGTCGTAGAGGGTATCCTCAGGCTTTAGCCCGGCAAACTCGCGTGTCACCTTATAGAGCTCGTATGCCTGTTCTGAGTTGGTCTGATAGAATGACTTTGGGCCAACCTTAAATTGTAGTCCCTCCATCTCCTCGATGATATGGTCCTTACCAGCAAAGCATATAGGCTCACGGTCACCCAACGAGTCGTTCCACTTATCGTTTACCATATATATCAACGATGTAATCTCTGGGAACTCACTCTGTAGGTGCGACATAAGGGCATTGATGCGCTCCTTATCATTCTCGTTAAACACCACGATAACCATAACCTCACCCGTAGATGCTGTGCGGATGACGATAGTACGCATAAGACCCTCATGCGCCTTAGCATTGTGGAACGAGTAGCCATGCTCTATACAGTAGCTCTTTGTAGCAAGGCGAATACGGTTAGATAGGTCAACCTGTAGGTGACACTTATTTATATCAAGGACCTTATCAAAGCATCCAGGGATGTGGAAGCCCACTGCAGGCTGTGGCTCAATATCGCCACCCTCGGCAATCTCCTCGTATGTAAGCCAACGCTTATCTGCGAAGGTGAACTCCAACTTATTACGATACTCGCGTGTCTTTGCTGACCCCAAGCATGGGCGAACCTCAGGGATATTGAGGTGACCGATGCGCACAAGCTGATCCTCAACCTGTGTGGTCTTCTGCTTTAGCTGCTCCTCATAAGGGAGGTTCTGCCACTTACAACCGCCACATACGCCAAAGTGCTCACAGAAGTGCTCCACACGGAGTGGTGACTTCTCGACATAACGCACCACAACGCCCTCCATAAAGCGGCGGTGATGCTTGCGTATCTGCACATCAACAACATCTCCAGGCACGGTCATAGGCACAAAGACAACCTGGTTGTCAACCCTACCCATTGCCTTACCCTCGGCAGCAAGGGTTGTAATATGTAGACCCTCAATAAGAGGATAATCCTTTCTTCTCTTTCCCATAGTCTCTCCAATTAAAAGGCTTTAGTACGGTTCTCCTCGGCATCCTTCTCGAGGATATCATCACCCTCCCAGTCGAAGTACTCAAAACTATCGCATCCTGCAAGGCTGAAGCGTGTGTAGGTGATAGGCAGACCCATAGCCACGAACTTTGTCTCGTATGCTGTCTTTACCGACAGTACTTCATCAGCATAGCCCGAACCATAGATATCATCATTTTGAACCTCAGCATTTAGGCCAAGGCGCTCAATAACCGCTGCGGTGTAGTTGTACAGATGCTTAGAGTCTGTCTTAAGGTTGATCACGCCATCCTCCGAGAGCATACGCTTATAGTCAGCAAGGAAGAGTGGCGATGTTAGACGCTTCTTAGCACGGCGGCTCTTGAGCTGTGGGTCAGGGAAGGTAATCCAAATCTCGGCAATCTCGCCCTCAGCAAAGAATGAGCGGATGAACTCAATGCGTGTACGCACAAAGCCCACATTCTCCATACCGCGCTCCGTAGCAGTCTTAGCACCGCGCCACATACGCGCACCCTTGATATCGATACCGATATAGTTCTTATCAGGGTTACGCTCAGCAAGGGCAACGGTATACTCACCTCGACCACAACCGAGCTCCAAGATAATTGGGTTGTCGTTGTGGAAGAACTCCTTGTGCCACTTGCCCTTTAGCGGATGATCCTTATGAAATATATCATCAAACTCAGGCTGCACCATACACTTAAATGTAAGGTTCTCAGCAAATTTTCGTAGTTTATCTTTTCCCATTACTCTGTTTATACTATTAGCCTGTCGAGGCCACCATGTTATCTATTTTGTTCGATCTCGCCTATCACAAGTCCCACAGAGGATATACCCTCGATGCTCTCATGTGGACGCAACCTAAAGAGGTAGCGGCCCTTCTCCCTAAGCACCACATTACGACGATAAGGGAAGCTCTGCACCTCAGGGCGCATATCCGAGAGGTGAGGTATATGGAGTGTAAATGTCTCCTCCACGACCAATGAGTCTGGCGACACACACAACACACTCAGCGCTACTGAGTCAGCCACATAGCCCATGCCATAGCGCACCACAACCGATATCTCACGATGTGAGAGCGTATCGGTATTGTCGTAGTAGAAATCCTCTCTCTCGGACCATACACTACGCTTCGTATCGTGCATCTCAACGCTACGCTTAGGTGAGGCACACCCAACCGTTAGAAGCACTACAACAAGAGCCGAAACAATATTCAATAGACGATGCATCACTACTTCTCCTCGTTGCTATTATTGTTGTTGTTTCCTCCCTGCTCAGGGCGAGGGCTTCGTCTGCCGCGATAGTTACGGCCACGGCGCTCTCTGCGCTCTGGACGCTCACCACGCTCTGGGCGTTCTGCATTATCATTGCGTTCTTGACGCTCCGCACGCTCTGAACGCTCCACTCGTTCTGTGCGTTCTGTGCGTTCGCTATTCTCTCTACGCTCCTTGCGCTCTGGACGCTCTGGACGCTCAGTATTCTCTTTGACCTCCTTAGCCTCGCCACGCTCCTTACGCTCTGGACGCTCATGACGGCGCTTACGCTCTGGACGCTCACGACGCTCCTTTGGCTGCTCGGCACCCTGTGTCTCGCTAGCCTCACCGCCCTCTGCCACTGGCTGAGCCTCAGGCTTTCCATGGCCCTTACCGCGCTTATTACGCTTATTGCGGCGACCCTTATTATCGAAGCGGTCGATACTATCCTCCGCACTGTGGTATGTAGGCTCTATAGCTACCTGCTCCTCATCACTACCAATAAGCGACTCTGGCTTCTCACCCGCACGATTCATTGCGATGACAGCCTTAACACGCTCCGTAGATATTGTTGTTAGGTTGGCAATGGTATTCTTACTTGTAGAGAAGGACATCGTACCTGCCAATGGGTCAATCTTGATTAGGTGATACTCACCATCAAGTGTCAACAGAGGCTCACGAAGGCGTGGTATAGTACGACGAGCATCAGCGTATGTGTCGTACTCATACATAAGACAGCACTTCAATTTAGAGCACTGACCCGCCAACTTCTGAGGGTTTAGCGATATCTCCTGCATGCGTGCTGCATTTGTTGTCACGCTTGAGAAGCTTGGCATCCACGATGCGCAGCATAGCTCTCTACCACAAGCACCAATACCACCGATGCGTCCCGCCTCCTGGCGCGCACCAATCTGCTTCATCTCGATGCGGATATGGAAACGCTCAGCAAAGACCTTGATAAGCTCACGGAAGTCGACACGCTGATCTGCGATGTAGTAGAATATCGCCTTGAGCTTATCGCCCTGATACTCCACATCGCCAATCTTCATATCAAGACCCATCTCGGCAGCTATCTGACGCGATGCAATCATAGTCTCATGCTCAAGGGCTATAGCCTCCTGCCAGCGCTCAATATCATAAGGTCGCGCCTTACGGAAAATCTTCTTAAACTCACCATTATATGGGTTGAAGCCCACACGACGCATCTGCTTAGCCACCATATCGCCCGTAAGCGAGATGATACCAATATCGTGACCTGGCTGCGCCTCTACAGCAACGATATCGCCACGCTTAAGGTCCAAGTTATTGACATTTTGATAGTATGAACGGCGCGTATTCTTAAAGCGCACCTCAAAGATATCTGTAGGTATCATGTTTGGATACTCCTCCAACCAATCTACCTCGTGGAGTTTGTAGCACCCCTCAACCGCCTTAGCCTCGATCTCATCGCCGCAGTCGCAGAAGCAACATCCACGCCCTATATCTGAATTATGTTTTTTGTTACAACTCATTCTAAAGTACTATATATATACAAATCGCGGTAAAGATACGAAAAAAGTTTGTAAGTGAAAAGAGCAACTTTCACATATTATTGCGAATTAGGCGCGAATATGCCTATATTGTAATAGTTGATTGAGGCTTCGACAGCGGGTAGATGTGGAAGAGGTGAGGTATATAGAAAAAAAAAGGAGACCACCGAAAGGTTTTCAGTAGCCCTTTGCTACCTTAGTATCAAAACTTGCAACCCTTTGTGGATATGCAACTTTTGACACAACCTTCCGATTAGCCTCGCCAACCTAAAACTACTAACCTAAATGAACCTTAAAACTTCGCTGCAAAGATAAGGAGTATATTTGAACCAACCAAATATTTTATTAAAATTTTTCAATAATTTTTTTAATTGTTTTAATTAGCCCCTATTTTTAATATATTTTAATACTAAAAATAGTAGGTTGCAGAGAGGTTTAACACTCGTGGGTAGGAGTATAGGAGAGTGTTTGCCCTCTTTTGAATAGAGCTTATATTTCCGTTGGACAGTATCCTGACACGGTTAGTTTCGTAGCCTTGCGTCACCCAGCTACTGCCCAACATGTTATTTATAACAAGGCTAACAGCCAACGACCTCCCTTCTGCAAAGCTAAAGTTCTTAGATACAGAGAGGTCAACGAGTATTGCTGTGGGCATCGCCGCTTGCTCCATGAGTAGGCTTCGCTCCTCGTCCGATACAGCACAGGAGAGCAGACTCTCGGAGCGAGGTACAAAGGCTGGCTCGACATAGCCGCCATCACACCACGACATCGCAAGGCAGGCATGCCACCCCTGGTAGCTATAGGATATATCGCCATAGAGCGCCAACTCCGAAGCACCCAAAGGGAGATCTCGCAACGCCACAGCCGACCTTCTTATGAGCATATTATCACTATCTGCGTAGACATTAAGGTTCGCATTATCGGCATATCTATATGAGGAGATAAGCGCCCTAAAGTTCGACCTAAGCATACTATTCCAGCTAACTCGTGCATAGATATCTGCACCATAGCTCATACGCGAGATACCCTCCACAAGGCCATTAGCATATACTCCCGCAAGGTCATCATAGTATCTAATAACCCTGCTCTCATCACTATGGCTCATGGCAAAGAGCTCTGCGCCATACGACAACTTCGTGTTAGGTATACAGCTATAGGCCACCTTCACAGCACGGCTCTTAGATAGGGCCCAATTATCCACTACGCGGTTATTATAGTCTGGATTATAAAATAGGTCCTCTACATCTGGGGAGTTAGCCTCAACGGCAAGCGCAGCTCCAAAGAGGTGCATTCCATGGGTATAGCTCACCTCTCCCGCCACCCTATATGGATTTAGGATAACTTCACGAGACCTACCCCACGAGCCAGCACCTGGAAAGAGTTCTTTTTCGTATAGTCCCTCACGCACAAACCGCTCCGTAGTGATATTTGTACGAAGCGAGATATGCAGGTTGTCACGACTCCAATATACCCCTCCAAATAGCGAGGCGTACATCCTGCTAAGTCGGTAGTTATAGCCAAAGGTATCGCCCTCATTAACGGTTATATCCGTAC
Organism: Alistipes sp.; assembly: GCA_017546975.1. Lineage (GTDB taxonomy): Bacteria > Bacteroidota > Bacteroidia > Bacteroidales > Rikenellaceae > Alistipes. Next base: position 7,258 of record JAFYRL010000110.1, on the reverse strand, counting down.
TACGAAGGTTATTTCTTAGGCCATTGGTATTGGTGGCATCATCCACATAGAAGTAGTCTAAATCATCTATATGCGTTGCGCCAAGCATATCCTCCAACACCTTATATCTATGATTTTTCTCGCCACTGAAAGATGCTCCATACTCAACATCGCACCCCTTAAATGCGGTCTTAAACAGAGCCGTAACTGAGCCATTAGCCATATCCTCCCTGCGCGACTCCACAGCATAGCGGGCATGTCCGTCGCTCTGCAGTGCATTTGTATGGTACATCCCCTCCCAATCGACCTGAGTATAACGCATATCATTACGAAGCCATACATCTGTGACACTCGTATTATCCTCCGTTAGGCTGTAGTATGAGGGTAGATAGTGGTAGTTATCGGGATTGGGCGTTGGGGCATTAAACCAACTAAGAGAAGTTGTCCCCTTCCGCGCATAGCTAACATCGAGCGTAACACTCAGTGTTGTGGCGACAGTGAGCTTATAATCCCACAACAACAGAGCCTCAGGGCGCAGAAGCGTAGCCTCACGCGAGTTGCGCACCTTACCGCCCTGCATACCCCAAAGAGGGTTATACTGCCTATCTCCCAAGAGCTGATACGCCTCCTCAACAGAGGCACGATATAGGCCACGCTTAGAGTATGGAAGCAGAGCCACAATATGTAGAGTACTACGGCGGTCATTATAGGATGCAGCAAAAGCAAGATCGGCAATATCACCATATACGCCCTTAACATAGATGTCATCGCCAAATGCTACACGGGTAAAGTATCTATACTCCCAGCCACTATTAAGCATAACACCATTATAATCTGGCTTATAACACCCAAAGTATGAGATACGACCAAGACTCTTGCGCCCTGAAAACGCAACACCGAGCCTACTGGCAGTGTAATAGTCATCATCAAAGATATATCGGCTTGTCCTATGAAGTGGCGAGGATAAAAGGTGGTCTCCAAAGCCCTCATCGCTCACTCGCCGAAACCTTAGCTGTGATAGTAGACGGGCTGTGGTGTAGTCTACCTCCGCACCACCGAAGACATTGCGCTCAATATTGCGCTCACCCATATATCTGTAATTCAAGGCTCTTAGGGCATACTCCGACTTAGAGTTTGTTGCAGGGATATAGCTTGGCTGAGATGAAGGCCTCTCCTCCAATAGGAGCAGGCTCTCATCCTCCGTATTATAGAACTTATAATAACGATAGTCATACTCCTCCTGAGCCGAGGCATGAGGAGAAAAGGTTATAACAAACCATGCGATTAGCAATATTGAACGATACCACCAACCCATACACTTATATTCTTGGCTTTGGCTCAAAGATAAAACCACACACCTGCCTTAGCAGATGACCAAGCAGAGTTTTGCGATATACCCTGTGAAAGCGCCATATCGAAGAGACCCTGCCCACAATGGTCATAAAGCGTACACGCCAAGGGGAGTAACCCTTGTTGAAGATGTTATTTGCATTGAACATATCATCAACAATACGCTCGGCATATCGTCTATCTGCCTGAATATTAGGATTACTAATCTCGACGCCCAAGGCATCTACAGCCATAGCCGTCATCGTATTAGCAAAGAGCGTATATCCAAGCTTATCGGTCCAGCGATAGAACTCCCTCCAATTGATATTATTCTGCTCACGACGAAGGAAGAGTGCCCAATCACATAAATGGCGCAACTTGATACCCTCAACAAGGAAGTGAGTCATGGCATGCGCCGTAAGGAAAAGTGCATTGAAATCGGCAGATGGTTTTATGAGTTTTGTGCCCTCGATATGCTCTGCATCGTGCGAGATAACACCCTCCAAATGTCGCTCAAAGGCCTTGAGCACCCTACTGCCACGAATACCCACACAGAATTGATGGTTCTCAATAAGTAGCTTATTGTAGTGTATATGCGAGTGCTTATAGTAGTCGCGCTTAACCTTAGCCCCCATCTCCTCAGCACATATATTACCACGCTCATAGTCACAGCCGAGGAAACAATCCAAGTCACCACACTCTCTATGCTCGGGTCGTGGATAGTAGCCCGAGAGAGCAAGACCCTTCAACACATAGAGTCGTATACCTCGCTCGGCAAATCTATCAGCCACCACCGCCGCCACACTTCGCTGGTGGTTGTATCTACGCTCAATAGCCATGGTCGATGCAATCCAGCGCATCTTCAACTCCTTGGGTGGCTGAGACTCCGCAGGAAGCAACGCCACAGCATCAAGGACAAGAGCCAACACACCCTGCTGAGCCGCAAGGGTGTATATCTCCTGCCAATCCATCGCCGCACTAAGAGCTACCGGCTGACCACTTATGCCCGCCCTGATAAGGGCTATCAATTCTCTCTTCATCTATCTGGGGTACGGGGCTTTATGCACCGCTAAGTTTAACCTATAAGGGAGTTATATATACCCATATATCCCTCCACCATTCTATCTATTGTTAGCTCCTTCTCAAATATCTCTAACGAGTTCCTCGACATCCTTTGATAGAGTTCTCCATTCGATAGTATCGTCTCAATCTTTTGGGCAAAGAGCTCCGCTTTGTTTGGCAGTGTGTAGCCATTGATTTCGTTACGGACAATCTCACTTACGCCACCCACATCCGAGGCGACAACAGGCCTACCACAGCTCATCGCCTCGATAATCACCATTGGCAAGCCCTCATAGTTCGATGGCAACATAAAGAGGTCTGCCTGAGCACAATAGGCACCTGCATTGACCATATTACCCAAGAAGTGACAGTTCGCTGGTATATCACCCAAATGCTCTACCGACTCCTGATTACCTATCCATATAAAGCCATACTGAGGCAACAAGCGCGCAGTCTCAATAAAGAGCGCTGGGTCCTTAGGAGGCTGCATTCTTGCTATGCAAAGCACACTCTTCGAATAACGACTAAAGAGATCCAACTCCTCAACAGCGCCGCAATCGGGCTTATAGATACCATTACGCACAATAGCCACATTGCGAGTTATACCCTCCGAAAGGAGGTTCTTCTCATCATAGGCACTAACACCCACTATCGCGCTACAAGCTCTCTGCAACAAGCGCTCCACAGGCATAAACTTTCTAAATGCCAAGCGTATAGAGTCAAAGCCATGAACGGTATACACCACCCTCTTTCTTGGAAAGACCAACCTTCCGAGCGTACCCGCCTTTGAGGAGTGAAGATGGATAATATCGGGCTTATGCTTACGATATATGCGCCTAAGCTCTACCGCCGCCCTAAAGTCCTGCATTGGCGACAAAGCCCTCTGCAGATAGCGACTTCTAACACAGGTAACACGCGGACTCACCATCTCCCACATCTTGCCATCACCCTCACCAGCCACAAGCACAACCTCATGCTCTTCAGATAGCTTATTTGCCAACTGAACAACCACCGTCTGTGCACCTCCCAACTCCGAGCGAGTTATAACCTGTAGAATTTTCATAACTTAATTCTCTCTTATAGTAATAAAAATGGTAGTGGCTGATAAAATATATCTACCCCCACAACACAATATGCATTATAAATTGTCCATGCGATGTTTCCAATATTCACAAATGGCAACACCTTGATATAATTGCTTAACTCTCTATTGTTTTTGTTATTTTGATACAGATTTAGACATACCATATAAAATAGTATATATCCAAAATTCAAGTAACGCGAACCTACAACCGAGAATGATATCACAGTATAACCAATAAGGAGGAATAGAGCCATCAAATCAAAGAGGCGTCTTGAGTAATTTCCCATTTTCAACCTACTCCAATTACGGTTAAAATAGAGCAATGTAACTATCATATAGAACGAGAAGAGCAACTCCTGAACCCTCATAACCTTCGTGGTCAACGATTGCTCAAAGATTATATCTACATCTTCATCCGTATACATCTCAGCTCGATACGATATAGAATCATTGCCTATATAAGATTCCAACACACCAACTACACCCGACCACGAGCTTGTACTAATAAACATGGATGCTAAACATACAACGATGATAGGCCATACAAGTATACGACCATTAACCCTCACAAATCTGGCTACAATGGCTAATATCGCAAATAGAATAAAACTAAAATGGATGAGCGGCGTTATGAGAATACCTATAATCCATATACTCTTTCTATCCACTAAAAAGCGTATTGCTGAATAGGCAAATATTGACAACGCTGATATATTTCGCACACCACCCAAATGCACAGGCGAGAGCAAAAGTATCACCATCAATATAATAATATAGACCAACGCATTATATCGACCTTGATAGTCGGACAAAATGCGCCTAATCGTACATAATATAAAGAATCCTGATATCAATCCCACAAATAGGAGCATCACATGAGGGTCATTCGTAAAGCCCTTGAGCCAAGAGAAGAGAATAGGCTCATATATATCCATTATATCTCCATCGGCAAATCGCTGAATTATATCAGAAAAGCTCTCTGGAAAGTGAGAAGCAAAGTCTGTAGCCTTACGAAAGGCATCTGAACGGATATCGCCAAAAGTGTGACAAAATCCAAACAGCGCATAGAATAGTACAAAGACAACACCATTTGCTCTACTTTTAAGATTTGTGCAAGCAATCAAAAAAGAGAGAAACGGGAAAATTGGAAATAGTAGTATTGCTAATAGATTTGGCATCTATAACTCGTTTTATTTATACAATAACGGATACAACTTATCGAAAATCAATCTTGCTACTCGAAATCCACACACCTTTGAGAGGATGATAAACAACGATTTTGCCGATAAAACACCATAGCGCACCATCTTATAAATGCTAAGTTGCGATACAAACGATTTGTAATACTCCTTAGTCATACCATTTGCGCGCATCGCCGCAAAACAGAGGTTAACCGTAGACTCTATACGCGACTTATCATACTCACGACCACAATAATTCTCCCACTTCCATTGCTCCACAAACTTAAGCTGTTCGATAGAACTGAGTGAGATATTATTGGTATAAGAGCCACTTGCCATATCTCTACGATAGTGATATGGGGTGCTATCTACAAAAGATAACTTTAGCGGATGTCGCAGCAATTTACACAAAAGTAGAGCATCCTCACCAAGATTTACACCAACCTGATAATCAACGCCATACTTCTTAAACACTTCACTCTTAATGAGTCGCACACACGATGACTGATCAGCTCGTCGTGTCAACACATCTTTAATATAGCGCTCCTTGGTTGTGAAGTTATACACAGAGTTTATGACCTCTCTACCATCTGGATAGTTCGCCACATAGCCGCAGACAACCATATCTGCATCCTTCTCAACCGCCCTGTTGTATAGCGTTTCGTACATATCTAAATCAACCCAATCATCCGAGTCACACGCGATATAGTACTCACCCGTTACACATTCAAGACCCGCTTGACGAGCTGAAGCCAAGCCGCCATTTGCCTTGTGAATGACCCTAATTCTCGCATCTTGCCTTGCATAAGCATCGCAGATAGCGCCACACCCATCAGGACTACCATCATCCACCAAGATAATCTCTATATCTCTCAATGTCTGATTGATAATACTATCTATACACTGATGTATATATCGTTCAACATTGTACACAGGCACAACAACTGAAACCTTTGGCTGCATAACTAACCCTACTTTATAATCTGTATTACTAAATTACTTTTTCACCACTATATCCAGCAACTTCTTAGGCAACAACCTCGCTACTATAGTACTTACATTATTCAATATATCAAGCTTAAAGATGTATGATGCAAAGAGATATAACGCTGCAAACAGCACTACGCACACTACCCAATTTAGGCACAACAAGCTATAAATAGAGTATATCGCAATACCCGAACTAAGCGCACATAACGCTGTTGGCAGGAGATCCTTCATCTGTTGAGAGAACCTATAGCCTATATATTTACGCGCAAGGAGTGCATTTGTAAAGTACATGTTGGCACTACTAAGCACCATTGCAACAAGAACTCCCGCCATACTTATATTAGCGCCAATTACTAACGATGCTATTAAGAATACCGTCTTATAGATGCTCGTAATAAACAGCACTTTACTCTTACCTATAGAGGCAACAGCACTGTAATTGAAATACTGCAACGCAGCAAAGAAGCCTCCGACACACAACACCTGGAAATAGATCGCTGAATCCGACCAATTAGCACCGAAAAGCAGAAGAATTAGAGGCTTGGCTATAATGATAAGAATTGTTAGTAGCGGGAATATAACAAACGCTGTCATCTTCATATTTAGTCGCAACTTCTCTCTCAACTCCTCTATATTGCATTGCAGACCTGAAAATACAGAAAACAGAACTTGATTCAAAGCGCTTGGCAGTGTAATATAGGCGACCTCTGACATCTTTTTAGCCTGAGCATATTGACCAGCAGCGTATGGCGAGAAGTACTTACCCACAATAGTGTTCTGAATGTTAAAGCATATATTATCCAAAATATCCGATGCAAGCATAAATTCGCCATAGGCAAACATCTGCTTTAGTGAGCTAAAAGATGGCTTCTCGCGTGGAATCCATCGTGCTGAAAGACATATAAAGAGATTTGCAAATATTGCATTTACAATATGTATAGCTACGAGCGACCAAGCCCCACACCCCTTAATAGACATAACAATAGCCACCGCAGCTGCAAGTATATAGGCACAAAGATTTGATATTGCTATCTGCTTAAAAGCCAAAGCTCTACGCAACATAACCTTTGATACCAAGCCCACTGCATTGATAACTATAACCAGACTCAATACTCGTAAAAAATCCTTTAATATCGGCGCTCCCAAGAATTGCGATATCGACGGAGCGAAGATATAGATAAAGGCATATAGCAGTAGCGCCATTGTTATATTTACACAGAACGCAGTTGAGAAATCCGCCTCCTTAGGATTTAACTTTTGTATCAACGCTGCGCCAAAGCCGCCATCTGCCAGAATGCTCGACACTGCCACAATAATGAGGATCATACCTACAAGGCCGAAATCCTCAGGTACGAGCAGACGGGCAAGCACAAGGTTAATGACAAACTGCAGCAATACAATGCCGAATTTGTCAACCGCTGCCCACGCAAAACCCTTTGCAGCACTATTACTTCTGGCCACGCTCATATTTTGTCCTCTACTCTCTAAAGGAAGGTTCTATAAATTAGGTCGAGTTTATTTTGTTGGATATTTCGAACAGATTTCTTATCTTTTTCGAGGGCGCTATGCGGGCATAGCAACCGAGGAAAGATAAGATAGATGCCGAAATAGACACAAAAGCAACCGAAATATA
>JAFYRL010000109.1 GCA_017546975.1 Alistipes sp. | reverse complement strand
GAAAAAGATAAGAAATCTGTTCGAAATATCCAACAAAATAAACTCGACCTAATTTATAGAACCTCCCTTAAGTTGATATGCGACACATGAATAAACTGATACTTTCTGCGATTTTTATTCTATGCTGTGGTGTAGCCATGGCGCAGGAGAATTTGTGGCAGGGCGCAGGCCTTACCTCGCCTGAGGTGTGTGAGGATGGTAGTGTTATCTTTCGTCTATATGCGCCTAATGCCGAGGAGGTTGCTGTTGTGGGCGATTTTGCCTCAGGCTCTCAGCCTATGACCAAAGATAGTTATGGCGTATGGGAGTTCCGCACCGAGTCTTTGGCTTCGGAGTACTACACATACACCTATATTGTTGATGGCATGACGGGAGTCCTTGATAAGTCAAATGTGAATACCGTCAGGGATGTAGGCAGTGTTATGAACTACTTTATTGTTGGTGGTGAGCGTGGTGATATGTATAGAGCCCATGATGTTGAGCATGGCACGGTGAGTCGTGTCTGGGCAACTACGGGCGATTTGTCACGCCGTATGGCAATCTATACCCCTGCGGGCTATGAGGCTGGCTACCGCAGTTATCCTGTTTTGTACTTGTTGCACGGCATGGGTGGCGATGAGGAGGCATGGATAGCTACAGGACGCATGGTAGAGATTATGGATAACCTTATTGCTCAGGGTAAGGCTGAGCCGATGATTGTTGTGATGCCTAATGGCTGTATGCGCCACGATGCGGCACCAAGCTATACAGGTAAGGGCGAGTATAAACCATATATGAGTGGCTCTATGGATGGTAGTTTTGAGAGTTACTTCCCTGCTGTTGTGTCATGGGTAGATGCTCACTACCGCACCTACGCATCTAAGGAGAGCCGTGCCATTGCAGGTCTCTCTATGGGTGGCTTCCACGCTATGCAGATATCTAAGGCCTATCCCGATATGTTCGATTATGTAGGACTCTTTTCTGCGGCTATCTATCGTGGTGAGAAGGGTGTCGCTATGTATGAGTCTTTGGAGGAGGGTATTGCTGAGCAGTTTAGACGCGGTTTATCGCTCTATTGGATTGGTATCGGTGCAGATGATTTCCTCTATGATGAGAATGTTAAGTTCCGTAAGATGCTTGATAGCCAAGGCCATGAGTATGAGTACTGTGAGAGTGCGGGTGGTCATACCTGGCGTAATTGGCGCTGCTACCTTGCGGAGTTTGTAACGAAGTTATTTTAATCTAATCTATAAACAACAAAACAAAACTATGAAAACAAACACTTTGACAGAGGTTAAGGGCTACGAGGCTCCTAATTTCGATGTTGTCATGGCTGTTGTGGAGCGTGGCTTCGAGGCGAGCTATGGTGACTTTGGTGAGGCTGGTGATGGCTTCGACATTAACGACAATGGTGATTTTTAATTTATTGTAGCTATGAAGAACATCTTTAAGAGTTTGATGCTTGTTGCAGTAGCTGCAATGGGCATCGCATGCCAGGAGAAATTCGAGGAGAACATTGCTCCTATCAACCCTAACGAGGTTGTAATGACTATCACAGCCGATGTTGACGAGACTCGTACCTACATCGACGAGGCAAACAATAAGGTGCAGTGGAGCGAGGGTGACCAGTTGAAGGTTATCGAGAACTCTGCTGTTTATCGTACTACTACTGCTACAACTATCGATGCAGATGGTAAGGCTATGTTTACTGTTAGCTTCCCAGCAAATACAACAGATGCAGAGTTTACTTACAGCGCAGTATTCCCAGCGACAGCAGTTACTGAGGATGATGCTGAGAAGATTGATGCAGCAAAGATTAAGGTAACTGTAAAGGATCAGCAGAACGCTACAGCAACATCATTTGATCCACAGGCTGATGTGTTGGTTGCTAAGCAGATTGAGTTCGAGGCACAGCCTACAGAACTTAATATGCAGTTCAAGCGCCTTGTAGCTATGGGTAAGATGACTTTGAAGAATCTTCCTGCTGATGCAGAGATTGAGAAGGTTATCTTTACTGCTGCAACTGGTAAGGGTGTTGCTGGTCGTAACTATGTAGATGCAACTACTGGTGAGGTTTCACAGTATTGCTACTATGGTAAGACAAATGTTCTTACTGTGAACTACGAAAATGCTATCACTACTCGCGATATCTACTTTACATGTAACCCATTCGAGATGGCTGCAGGTGAGACTTTCAAGGTTAAGGCTGTGTGTGGTAATAAGTCTTATACTCGCGAGGTAGAGATTCCTGCTGAGCGCTCATTGGTATTTACAGAGGGTGATTTGAACACTTTCTCTGTAGATATGGCCAACGCTACTGTTGAGAGCGTTTCTACATTTGCTGAGGGTAAGTATCTTGTTATCGCAAAGAATGGCTCTAAGTACTACGCTATGAAGGGCGTTAAGGGTTCTGGTGACTACATGACATATGCTGAGGTAGCATACGATGGCGCTGCAACAACCTTTACTACCGATGATGATACATTGGTATGGGATATCGCAGCTCTTGAGGGTGGTTATACTCTCCAGAATAACGAGGGTAAGTATCTATATGGCTCAAATTCAGGTAACTACGCTTACTTGGGCAATGCTCAGACATTGACAATCACTCCTGTTGATGGCACTGCACAGCAGTATAATATTGGTATCAAGACAATATCTGAGCGTATTCTTGGCTATAACACCAACTCTGGTCAGGAGCGTTTTGCGTTCTATAAGGGTACACAGGAAAATAAGCTCTATCTTGTTCCTATTATCGAGGATACAACACCTCGCTTCGAGGTAGGTCCTAAGTCTTTGGAGTTTGATAGCGATGCTAACGCTATTGATGATGACTTCTTCACAGTAACAGCTGTTAATGGCTTTGATATTGCAACTGTGACTGCTACAACTGATGCTGAGTGGCTTTATATCGATGATTCTGAGGCTTCAGACGGTGTATGGTATATGTGCCCAGGAGCAAATGAGGGCGAGGCACGTACTGCTGATGTGGTATTCTCGGCTGAGGGTCTATCAGTTACTGTTACTGTAGAGCAGCAGGCTGCTGAGGGTGTTGTTGAGGATACAAACATCACCATTGCAAAGTTCTTGGAGAAGAAGGATACAGCAAATGAGTACACCCTTACAGGTAAGATTACAAATGTAGCAAACACAACTTACGGTAATTTCGACCTTACTGATGCAACAGGTACAGTATATGTATATGGTTTGCTTACTCCAGAGGGTACAGCACAGAAGCAGTGGGCAGCAGCAGGTCTAAAGTTGGGTGATATTATTACTGTTAAGGGTAAGTACAATGAGTATAATGGTAGCCCTCAGATCAAGAATGCTGTATATGTTTCGCATGTTGAGGCTCCTTTTATTACTGCAAAATCTGTAACAGTTGATTCTACTGCTACAAGTGCAACAATTGAGGTTGAGTCAAATGTTGCATGGGTAGTTTCATGTGTAGATGCATCATGGGTAAGTTCTTATACTCAGTCTGGAGAGAAGAATGGCGCTATTGATGTTGTAATCGAAACAAATACGCTTTCTGAGAATCGTGTGGCAGTATTTGTAATCTCATCTAACGATGTCACAATTGAGGTTAAGTTGACACAGACAGCTGCTGGTGTTACTGTATCATATCTAATCGATGAAGAGTTTGATAATAATGTTGCTACTGATCAGTCTGGAGCTATATCAAACACTACATTTGCTAATTTTAGTGGTTCTACTACTAAAGCATACAAGAGTAAGTATGGTGGCATAAAGTTGGGTTCATCATCAGCTGTAGGTTACATTACATCTAAGAGTCTCGACCTTTCAAAGCCATTTACAGTTACTATTGATGCATGTAAGTATTCATCAGATACAGGTGATTTGCAAATCGTTGCAGGTGGTGTAACTAAGACTATTAAGAATAGCGAGCTAGGTGCTGATGGTGCTCCAAAGACATTTACAGTAGAGTTTGATGCAGCTTCAACATCCTCTACTATTAAGATCACATCTGTAAAAGCAAGTAAGGGTCGCGTATACATTGACAATGTAAAGGTTGCGTACGCTAACTGATCTTCGGGTGGTGGAACGGGAGGTGAGGTAACACCTCCCGCCACAGACCCTACGACGGGAACAGCGACTGAAAGTTGGTTGGAGTTGCCCGCAGAGCGCACGGATGGTGCATATCCCAATGCTGTGGAGGTGAAGATATACGCAGATGGTGAGCGTAACTACACTCATTACTACGATATTGATACCTACACTACGATGTGGGTGGCATATCCTCTTGAGTCGAAGCACATGGGCTCGTATAGTCGCCCTGATACATGGTCGTTTAACCCAAATCTATCGACAAGTGTTCAGGTTAACCTATGCAATCGTAGTTATACAGATAGCGATGTGCATGTGCGTGGACACCTTATACCGAATGCCTCGCGCAATGGTATAAAGAAGATGCAGGAGCAGACCTTCTATGTGACCAACTCTGTGCCACAGGTGCACAACAACTTCAATAGCGGCATTTGGCAGAAACTTGAGGCTGCCTTGCAGAGCGAGGCAGAGAGAGAAATCCTCTATATTGTCACAGGCGTTGCCTTTGCTAAGGAGGGTGAGACTAAGAGTATAAGTTATACCACAGCCAAGGACGATACTAAGCGTGTACCGATACCTAACTATTTCTATAAAGTGGCACTTAAGGTGACAACAAATAGCAGTGGTACGGTTACTTCAGCCTCCACGATAGGCTTTTGGTTTGAGCATAAGACATATAGCGATAATAGCTATTCAAAGTATGCAGTGAGTGTCGACCAAATCGAGGAGTGGACAGGTTTCGACTTCTTCGCAAACCTCCCAACCTCCATAGCTACCTCGGCCGAGAGGAATAGTTCGTGGAGCACTTTCCAGAATTACTAAAAAGTGACTGTCCAACAAGTTAATGGACAGTCACTTTTTTCTTGTGAAGTTGTATAACAAGAGCTAATTTTAGGCGCACGAAGCTCGAAAAAGCGGAGTTTACTAGGCGTAAATGAGCATTTTGAGAGCAAGTGCAACG
>JAFYRL010000108.1 GCA_017546975.1 Alistipes sp. | reverse complement strand
GCCAGGGCCTTGAGCTGAGCGGCCAGGGACTGCAGCGCTGCGTCATCAGCAGAGCACTGGTTCTTGACCCACTGAATGAAGGTGCTGCCATACAGCGCCTCTTCCGCTGCGCCACGGCCGGTAGCCATAGCGGCGGCACGGAGGCTGGCAAACCGGTGGCCGGCGCCCACAAATACCATCTGCTGGTGCATCATCGTCTGATTATGTTTCCGTTAGTTACATATCCTGTAATCTTATGACCTGCATCATCCAAGCAATCAAATGTGAAGCTGTTTGTGCCATCGGCATTGTGAACAATGTCGACGCTGCCCTTCACAATAGGAGCCATATCGTAGTCGATGCGACCATCTTTAAGCACAGCATACCATGAGCCAGCGATTTGACCATTGTTGAGTGTGCCCTTGATGAATGTGTTAATATAATCCTCAGGATTGGTAAGCGAGTCATCCTCCAAGGCAGTGTAAAGACGCTGCCAATCGGCAGATGGGTCTGCAAGAAGCTCTAGCTGTATGAATACGCCATTCTTCTTATTAGTGTCCTCATATATGCGTACTGTCCAATTATTGCAGCTTGGAGCAAAGTATTCGCCATAGTTGTTTGCCGAGATAGCAGCACCTGTGATGTTGAGGTTTACATCGCGGCTAATTGTTGATATTGTACGGTAGTGTGGCGTTACCTGGTTATCACCCTCATAACATACACGCACCTTTGTGCCATTCTCGCATACAAACTTACCCTCGATTTTTCGCTCGCTAACAATAAGTTCACCCTCGGTAAAGAGGTACTTCTTTCCGTAGTCGTTACCTGCAGCGTTAATAGTGAAGCCATAGGTCTTACCACCATTCAAAGTTCCAGCAAGCCACTGGCTCTCTGGGTCGAGCATATATGTGCCACAAGGAATTGAGTTATCCTCTGTCTCTACCTCAGAGTATAGGTCGAAGTAGAAATAGGTTGAGTTTGGAACAGGATTATTTCTATCAATCACCGCATCTGAGAGGATGAAGTAGTAGTTATGAGCATTCCAATAGAGTGTCTCAGCGTGGTAGAAGTCACCGCTGAATACGGTAGCATTGAAGTTAAAACCATAGATGCTACTCTGTACGATGTGTACCTCCTGAATAATGGTGTCGTAGCTGATAGTAACCACTGCATTGCGCTTAGCCTCCTCGTTCTCCGCAACCTTGAGTGTTATGCACTCCTGGTCAATGACGATATCGCTAATCCACTCAGCCTCACACTCTGCTACGAGGTTTACAGCCTCCTTAGGATTCTCAATTGTGTAGCCAATGTTTAACTCCTCCCCCTCAGGAGATGCTATGATCTCCTGAGTTGAAAGGGTTAGTACTGGGCTCTTCTCTGCAGGCTTCTCTGCGGGCTCTGGTTTCGCCTCACATGCTGCAAAGAGTAGAGATGTGGTAACGAGTAGAGATAGAACTCTCTTTATATTTAGATTATTGAGTCTCATATTCTCTTCGTTTGTTTAGTTCATGCTTGTTGATTAGAGTGTAGGCATTGTAGTGATAGTACCTCTAATCTTGAAGCCAGCATCGTCAACGCAATCAAGAGTGATAGTCTTTGAGCCGTCGGCATTGCTCTTAATATCGATAGTACCACCTACGATAGGAGCCATCTCATAGCTTGGCTGACCCTCGCCATTGAGTACTGTGTACCATGATGCTGCATTAGTGCCAGCTACAACATAACCGCCGATGAATGCGTTCATGTAGTCGTTAGGATCGCCATTAGCACCAACCTTGTTGATATCTACAGCCTTGTAGGTGTAATCCCATCTACTCTCGCTGTTGTCAGCAAGAAGTGCAAGGAAGAGCTTAACGCCACTACGACGGTACTCATCCTCGAAGAGCTGAATCTGCCAGTAGTCTGCACCCGCTGTCTTATAGTAGTTACGAGCGTTGTATGCATCGAGAGCAACATTTGTTAGGTTAATCTCAACATCCTGATATAGGCGTGATGCATAGTCGTAGTTGTAGTCTGGAGAGTATGGTAGGCAAGTAAGGTCGCCCTCATAGCGGAGAGATACTTTACGGCCAGTCTCAGTTACAAACTCTGCTCTGATTTTACCATTGTTAACTACGATAGTACCGCTTGTGAACTTGTAATCCTTAGAGTGCTTATCTCCCGAAGCATCAACCTTGAAGCCAAGGGTCTTTTCGCCACCTGCAGTGCCTACAGCCTTGCTATTTGATGCATCGAAAGTGTAAGTACCATTAGGGATAGTGTTATCACTTGTAGCAGTCTCAGTGTATAGGTCAATGTTAAAGTTTAGAGAACTTGGCGCAGGGAAGTTGCGGTTGATTGACATATCTGAGAGTGTGAAGTAGTAGTTATGAGCAACACCGTTAACCATCTCTGCTGGGTAGTAGTCACCCTTGAAGAATGATGCTGTTAGCTCAAGATCCTCATCCTTCTCTGGAGCAACATAGCCACCAAGCTCAAAGCCCTCAACATAACCTGTCCAGTCGAAGACAATTGTCTGACCGCCCAAAGTTGTCAACTTACCCTTAAGGGTTGTTGTACGCTTGTTGTTGTGTGTAATCTCAACCTCAGCATCTGCCAACCAGTCGTATTGACCATCGCCAATATAGCACTTAGAGCCAGAGTTGCTGATATACTGCTTAATGTTATGGCCGCCATCATCCGCCAATACATACTTACCCTCTGCAAGGTAGTCTGAGCTCTTGCCAAGGAGGTCATACATATCAAGCTCGTGGCAGTAAGCCATATTTGAGTAGAGCTGGATTGTGAAGTTACCTGGGTTCCACCATGCAACGGCAACAACTGAGTATGGCACGAAGTTTACCTCCTCACCAGGGGTGCTTGTTGCCATGCGTGAGATCTCGCCAGAGTATGTGATGTGATAGATGTTCTCATCCTTACCTACCATATACATATCGAAGGTGTAGATGTTCTCATCAACGGTAACTGTTGCGCGGCCATCGCTAAATGTTCTGCTGTTGCCACCATCAGCGTAGATATAGAGCTGTGTACCATCCAAAAGAAGTGAACCTACAAGTGGAGTGTAGATGCCTGAAGTGAGTGTATCCATACCGTCAACATTTACCAATGCCAACTGGAACTGCATCTGCTCGTTGTTGTCACCAAAGTTGATGAGGAAATAGTTGTTTGGAAGACCATACTCAGAGCTCTTAACGCGTGTAGCCCAATCCATCTGAAGCTCTACAGTGTTGTCATCTGTGGCAGAGAACTGAACGATATTTACTCTGTAGATAAGAGCATTGTAGGTGATAGTCATTGTAGTCTCGCGGCGATCCTCCTCATCGTTAGCTGCTGCATCGAAGGTAATCTCCTTCTCGTTAATTGCGATATTGCTAATCCACTCGGCATCGCATGTTGCGCTAACCTCAGCACCCTCAACTGGATCCTTAATCTGGTAAGCGATAGATGCTGAGCATGCCTCATACTCCAAAACAACCTTATCTGATGGAGTGAGAACAAGCTCTGGCTCGTGGTTGCCACCGTCAGAGAACTGCTTAACATTTACCTCAAGGCTCAAAGTGTCATACGCAACGACAATCTTGGTCTCGCGCTCACGACCCTCGTTCTTAGCAATGGTGAAGGTGATATCCTCACCAACAGTTAGCTCCTCAATCCAGCTTGCCTCGCATGTGGCAGTTAGCTCAACATCCTCCTTAGGGTTCTGGATAGTGTAGCTGATAATAGCAGGGCCACCGTCATGCAAGAACTCCATATTCTGAGTAGAGAGCTTGACTACAGGGTCATTAACCTCTGGTGTTGGCGCTGGAGGAAGAATCTCCTCTGTCTTTGGTGTCTCGTTGCAAGCCATAAATAGCATTGGCAGTGCAAGAAGTAGGTAGAAGAATTTTTTCATTGTAGTTTAGTTTTTATTGTTATTTCAATTGTTTCGTAGTCACTCATTAAACCAGTCTAGCTAACAAAGTTAATACAATAAATTCAAATGTAAAAATATTCTCGCGAAAAAAGTTTATGAGGGTATGGCAAGACCGCTTATTGTGGCCCTCATACCCTCATTTGTATTAGCTTGCTGCTATTGTTAAACTCTCTTTCTGCCGCTTAAGATACCCCTTGAGATATTGCGTCGCATCTTTAGTAGATAGCGCGATTGTATAGGCTTGTGAATTAGACAGAGCAATAATGTGGCGCACCACTTCATAGCCTCACCGATATAGAGTCGTGTGGTGTGGTTATGTATCTCTGCGCGGGTGTGCTGGCTTAGGCCGATATTGTAGCATAGGCGCACGAAGTAGTCATCCGAAAGCTTCTCCTCTGGGATGATGTGGTACATTACTGCGCGGGGCACATAGTAGCACTTCATGCCATGTGATACTATGCGCTCAAAGAGGTCATTCTCCTCACCACCTATAAGCTTTTTGCCTGTGCGTCCCAACGAGGTGTTAAATACTCCCACTTTGGTGAATACTTCGCGTCGCATAGCCATATTTCCGCCACCAGGAATACGGCCCTTAGGGAATGGTGCTATATAGTCGCCAAAGTCCATAGGGTTGGCAATAGGGCGCTCGGTGTAGTGAGACATCCAGCGTGGGCGTCCTGTGGGGTACTCTGCAATAATCTTTCCACCTGCAGTCATAGCTTTTGGGTGCTCATCAAAGAGCTTAATGTATGCCTTGATGAACTCAGGCACTATGCGCTCATCATCATCAATGAAGGCGATGATATCGCCCGTAGCCTCGGCAATACCTCGATTTCGTGCATGCGATAGACCCTGCTGCGGCTCAAAGCAGTAGCGTATATTGTGCTTTGGGTGCTCCGCAATGAAGCTATCCACGCGCTCCTTGGTGTTGTCCACAGAGTTGTTATCTACAACTATACACTCCCACATTGATGCGTTAGCGCTCTGTGTTGCCACAGAGTTCAGAGTGGTCATAAGTTGCTCGGCACGATTGTATGTTGCTATAATAAGTGAAAGTCGTATCATAGCGCAAATATAACAAAAATTTCTTAACCGCAGATACAAAAAAGTGACTGTCCAACAAGTTAATGGACAGTCACTTTTTTCTTGTGAAGTTGTATAACAAGAGCTAATTTTAGGCGCACGAAGCTCGAAAAAGCGGAGTTTACTAGGCGTAAATGAGCATTTTGAGAGCAAGTGCAACG
>JAFYRL010000107.1 GCA_017546975.1 Alistipes sp. | reverse complement strand
GTTGCTGCTAAGGCGGTGATAACGCTCTCGTCGTGGATATGTGGATATTATGCGATGAAGCACCTGCCACTATCTATCGTTGGTCCTGTGAATGCTACTCGCCCAGTTGTTGTGCTTATGGGTGCAGTGCTTATCTTTGGTGAGCGACTTAATCTTTGGCAGTGGTCGGGTGTGATACTTGCCCTTGTGTCGCTATATCTGCTCTCGCGTAGCAGTAAAAGAGAGAATGTTAGCTTTTCGAGTAAATATGCCGTGGCAATGTTCGTTGCAATGTTGCTCGGCGCAGCAAGTGGACTTTTCGATAAGTATATTATCTCGGAGCATTCCCTCGATCCTCTTTTTGTTCAGTGTTGGTTTAGCATCTATCAACTTGCTATAATGAGCGTTATAGCCCTTGTTATATGGCTGCCACGTCGTGCTACTGATAAGTTTCATTGGTCGTGGGCGATACCTCTTATCTCTATCTTTGTGTCGCTTGCAGACTTCTGCTACTACCATGCTATTGATATGGATGGCTCTATGATTGCTGTTATCTCGATGATTCGCCGCTTCTCGGTTGTGGTATCGTTCCTCTGCGCTGCACTTATCTTTGGCGAGAAGAATCTTAAGAGTAAAGCATTCGATATGGTGCTTATCCTTATAGGTATGATACTGCTTGCTATAGGTAGCATTTAGAGCAGTACCAATTATACCATATTTATATATAGACCAATTTATAGACCCTCTATTAAATCGGATAATTTTATGTTTAGAGCAGTGCAAATGATACACAAAGTCTTAATTGTCATATTTGTTTTGCCTGCCTCTAAACGGCTAAGATTAGATCTTTCGATGTCACATCTATAGGCCACCTCTTGTACAGATAGTCCTTTAGCTTGTCTTATCTCCTTGATTTTCTTTGCAATACTCCTGATAATCTCCTCGTAACTGTTCATCTTATTTATTTTTTGCTCGAAAAAATTTGCATTTGCAAAGTTTAATCAATATCTTTGCACCGCGCGTATCATATATGATACATCGAGAGATTTAATTGAAATGCGAACATTGGCAAAACACGGATTCTGAAATAGATTAAGGAAAGATTAGAATAGAGCAAATACTATACTAAATCTATTTATACATTTTTTATTAACTTTTATTAAATTATGAAGTACTTATCAAAGTTATTGAGCATGCTCCTTATTGGTTCTATGCTCTGTACAGTAGGTTGTAAGAAGTACGACGATGACATCAAGTCCCTAAACAATAGGATTGATAAGATCGAGGGTTCTTTGAACGACCAGATTTCACCTTTGAAGACTGATCTTGAGGCAGTCAAGACTCAGTTGGAGGAGTTGATTAGCGACACTGAGTCGTTGACAGCTGCACACGAGGCAGACTTGGCAACACTTACTGAGGCTAACAAGAAGCTTTCAGATCGTATCAAGGCTTTGGAGGATGCAAACTATGCGAAGCAGATTGCTGATGCTATTGCTGATTTCAACGAGGCTGTGGTTGCTTTGCAGACTATGGACAATGCTTTCAAGAGCCAGTTGTCTGCTATCGAGGGCAGCATCGCTAAGAATGCAGAGGATATCACTAAGGTAAATGAGGCTCTTGCAGAGTATCAGGTTGTGGTAAACGCAAAGATTATCGAACTTGAGGATCGCATCGCTGCTGCTGAGGCTACATTGAAGGATATCGAGGAGAAGATTATCCCAGGTTTGGAGGCTCAGATTTCTGCTAACGAGGCTGCTATCTCTAAGAATGCTGCTGATATTCAGGATATTCTCGGTACGCTTGACGCTATGTTAGAGGCTGATACTGCTATTAAGACTCTTATCGAGAACCTTGGTACTGATGTAGATGACCGTCTTGCTGAGGTTAGCAAGACTATCACCGATGAGTTCAACAAGTGCTGGAACGAGATTGTACGCGTTGAGTCTGAGTTGAATGCTAAGTTGGATGCCCAGATGTTGGAGATTGAGGCTTTGCGTAAGGCTCTTAAATCTGCAAATGGTGACCTCGCATACCTAAAGGCTACTGTTGATGCCAATTACGATGAGCTATCTAAGAAGGTTGATGGAGTAAAGAACCACTTGGAGGAGTACAAGGCTGTTGTAACTAAGGAGATTGAGGATGCTGTAAATGCTGCAACTGATAAGCTTCTTGAGACTATCACAATCGATATCACTGTACTTCAGGATAAGCTTAGCGACTTGAATAAGATGTACAATGAGCTTTTGTCTGATTTCAATTCATTCAAGGAGGAGACTAACAAGCGTCTTACATCTATCGAGGAGAGCCTTGAGGCTATCAATAATCAGTTGGCTAACATGGTTCAGAATATCACTTTTGTTCCAGAGTTCAATGATAATTATGCAACAGCTGTTCGCGTATTCGGCCCTAAGAATGAGAAGGGTGAGGCTTTGTGCGCTACAACATTGACCGCAATGTTCGATATCACACCAGCATCTGCTGCAAACGCAGTTGTAACTAATGGTTGTGTTGTTGTTGAGCCTCTTAAGACTCGTGGTATCGCTCTTAAGGATGAGAGCTTGGTTGTAGAGGTAGTTGACGAGGCTAAGGGTCGTGTTAAGGTTACTGCTTTCGTTCCAAATATGACCGATGAGTATGATACTTACGCATTCACTTTGAATATCGCCGTTGAAGGTAAGTTGGTATCTTCAAGTGATTATGTACATATCTACCAGAATGAGAAGCCAGAGTATCACTATGTTCTTGTTTCTGAGGATGGTAACGAGTCTATCGAGAAGCACGCTAATTGGGATGCTACTCGCAACGCTTTGTCTTTCGACAAGAAGTGGACTAAGGCATCTGAGGAGGCTGTAAATGCTCTTGAGGGCTATGTATTCAAACTCACTAACAATAAGGAGTACTATGCTCTTGAGGAGATTGAGGCTAAGTTTGGTATGTCAAAGGATGCTCTTGCAGTTACTCTTAAGCCAGTAATGTCTGATGATCACGCCAAGTTTGTAACAGCTACTGAGAATGCTTTGATTGATATGATCTCTGCTGACGAGTGTGAGATGTATCCATATATCGATCATGAGGCTAAGATTGAGTTCAAGGCTACTAACAACTCATTCTTGGATATCGCGTTTGATGCATACTTCAACATTTCAGGTGTTAAGCCTGTAGACAATACCTTTACTGTTGAGGAGGCTGGTGACCTTTACTGGTTGTCACAGAATCAGAACTTCTTGAAGGAGAATAACTGCACTATCGAGTTCAAGGAGGGTGTAGAGCTTGATATGGCTGCATATTGCAACTCTGAGCTTGAGAAGTTTGAGCCTATCGCTAACGCAACAACTAAGACAACTCTTACAGTAAACGGTAATGGCGCTACTGTTAAGAGTCTTACAATTGAGGGTAATGAGCATGTAGGTTTGTTTGGTTACGTTAAGGGTAATATCAACGACATCAATGTTGTTGATTCTAAGATTGTTGGTCACCACTGGGTTGGTGGTGTTGTAGCAGCAATCCATGGTTCTATCACAAATTGCCATGTTGATAACTGCGAGATTTCTGCAACTCCAAATTCTGTTGCTGGCGCATGGGATAATGGTGATAAGGTTGGTGGTATCGTAGGTTATTCAGCTCCAGATGGCGATGCTACAGTGTCAACTTCTTACGCTATTGCAAACTGCTCTGTTAAGAATACAAACATCTCTGCATTCCGTGATGTTGCTGGTATCGCTGGTTACTTCAACTTCGGTGGCGATAACCTCAATAACAACACTGTTGAGAATGTAAATGTTTTGGCTGTTCAGCGTGAGTCAAAGACTCCAGACTACCACAAGGCTGCTAACATCGGTCGTGTTATTGGTCGTTGCGACATCGCTGGCGCTTATGCTGAGAAGGATGACAAGGCTAACACTGCAGTAAACACAGATATTCGTGTTCTTTACGCTGAGGGCGCTGAGCTTAATGTTAACTCATTCGAGGCTTCTGAGCATAGACTTGAGATCTCTTCTGCAAACGGTTTGGCTTGGTTCTCTAACAATGTAACAGACGCAAACTACTGCAAGAACTACAACAATGTAGTGATTGTTAAGGATATCGACTTCGGTGGTGAGTTGTACTTCGAGGCTGATGATGTGACATTTGAGCCTATCAACAACTGGGTTGGCTCTAAGTACCATTCATTCAACTTCGATGGTAATAACAAGACTATCTCTAACTTTACATTTAAGCAGGAGCGTAAGGATATCGCTTTGTTCGGCTCGTATGTAGGTGATATCAAGAATGTTCGTATGAAGAATGTAACTCTTAAGGGCTTGGGTCGTGTAGCTCCTATCGCTGCACAGCTTTGGGGTGATATTGATAACTGTCATGTATCTAACCTTAAGATCTCTGTTTACCAGAATAATGAGGATGGTGATAAGCTCGGTGGTATCGTTGCTCAGATGCAGGATCCTAACACCATCACAAAGTGTTCTGTAACAAATGCTGATATCGAGGGTTACCGCGATCTTGGTGGTATCGCTGGTATGGCTAACATCGCATCATGGGATGGCTCTAACAAGTTGACTAATGTAAATATCTGGATTAACCAGACACACGATAGTTATGATAGCGTTCGCGTTCCATTTGAGAATGAGAGTGCTTATGTAGGTCGTCAGACAGGTGAGAAGGTTCAGCTTGAGGCAAATGGCGCAGCTGTTTACAACATCCTTGATGCTAACCTATACCGTCGTTATGTTCAGACTCGTAGCGGTCAGCTTCGTTTGGGTTATGAAACTTACACTGCTAAAGAGAATGCTGAGGCACTTTGGATGTTCGCATCTAACTACGCTTCATACGATGATGTATTCCAGGTGACTGAGATGGAGCTTACAGAGACTTGGTCAGCTATTGGTACAGCTTCTAAGGCGTTCAAGGGTACATACAACGGTAACGGTAAGGCTATCCGTGGTTTGGAGATTACTAACTACAATCAGACTCCATCTGGTCTCTTTGGTTATGTTATCGGTACTTTGACAGGCGTTAATGTTGTTGAGCCAAAGATCTATGGTAGCCACTATGCTGGTGCTGTTGTAGCTCACATGTTCGGTACTGTAAGCAACTGCCGTGTAGAGGGTGGTGAGATTATCATCATGCCTAACTATGTTGATGGTCGCTTCGATAATGGTGATAAGGCTGGTGCTCTTGTTGGTTACCTTGCTGCTTCAGGTGTCGGCTCTGATAAGATTATCAACAATACAGTTGTAGGTGTTCGTGTAAAGGCTTATCGTGATGTTGCTGCCCTTGTAGGTTGCGCAAATGTAATTGCAGATATGTCAGGTAACACTATCGAGAACTGTAGCATCGTTGCAGACCAGATCACTGGTAAGTACCCAGAGAACGATCCTAAGGATCCAAATATCGGTATGCTTATCGGTCGTCTTACAAGCGAGGATGCCTCAAAGGTTAACAATAACATCATCAAGAATTCTAAGCTTGGTCAGTTGGTACAGAAGGATGGTGCTCTTGTAACTGAGGTTATAGAGACTGTTCAGATTGGTTCAATTGGCAAGTAATCCTATCCTAAATAAACCGAAGAGAGGTTATCGAGTATTCGATAACCTCTCTTTTTGCTTTTTTAGAAAAAAAAGTCTGCAAAATATTTGGATTTTTGGAAAATATGGTTGTATCTTTGTGATATCAAAATGATATTACTTTAATCATTAAATTTATAGCGTATGAAAAACTTTAATTACAAAGGTTGGAAGATTAACGGCTTTGTTATGTTGCTTGTTGATTTGCTAATGTGGGGTGGTGTTGCCTACTTGGGTTACTATCTAAGTACTCCTGAGGCTAATCTTGTTTTGGGTATTATTGCGCTTGTTATTCTTGCGATTGTAGCTACAGTAACGATTGCGGGATTTATGATGCTTGAGCCTAATGAGTCTCGTGTGTTGGTATTTTTTGGTAACTATCGCGGTACATTCTACGAAACAGGTTTCAGGTGGATTAACCCATTTATGGCTGCTAAAAAGTTGTCGTTGCGTGCTCGCAACCTTAATGTTGACCCCATTAAGGTTAATGATAAGGCGGGTAACCCAATCCTTATCGGTTTGGTTGTGGTGTGGAAGATTAAGAACGATGGCGCATATAACGCAGTATTCGAGATTGATGCTCCAACGGAGATCGGTGCAAACACATCAAATGCTCGTATGAATGTTTTGGAGAACTTCGTTGCTGTACAGAGTGATTCGGCATTGCGCCAGGTGGCAGGTATGTATGCCTATGATGAGAATACCAATAGTGAGCCTGATGAGGTAACACTTCGTTCGGGCGGTGAGGAGATTAACGAGCGTCTTACAGATGAGCTTAACGATCGTCTCTCTATCGCTGGTATTGAGGTTGTGGAGGCACGCCTTAATTACTTGGCTTACGCACCTGAGATTGCTGCGGCTATGTTGCGTCGTCAGCAGGCTGATGCTATCATCTCGGCTCGTGAGAAGATTGTGGAGGGTGCAGTATCGATGGTTAAGATCGCTCTTGAGCGTCTATCTACTGAGGAGGTTGTGGAGCTTGATGAGGAGCGTAAGGCAGCAATGGTTAGCAATCTTCTCGTGGTACTCTGCGCAGATGAGGCTGCACAGCCTGTGGTGAACACTGGTACTCTACATAACTAAAACAGACTCACTATGGCTACGAAGGAGTCAAATACACGCAGCTTTGTACTTCGCGTTGACGGCGAGACTATGGATGCTCTTGAAAAGTGGGCAGCCGATGAGTTTCGTTCGACCAATGGTCAGCTGCAATGGATTATAGCCGAGGCCTTGCGTCGTAGTGGACGCAAGCCTCGCGCTAAAAAGGTTAAGGAGGTAGTTGCAAATGAAAAGGAGGTATAGTATATGGCGTATTAGCTTTGGCGGTGCTCAAAGCAAGGCTATGCGTCGTTTGGGCAAGAGCCCAGAGGATGGTAGGTTGGAACTTGCAGATGTGGTAATGTGTTGTGCTTTACTTGTGCCGCTATGTGGTGACTCCTTGTTCGACAAGGTGGTGTATGGTAAGAGCTTGATGCTTATTGCCACTTCGTTGGTTGTGTTGGTGGGTATGGTGCTTAAGTTTCGCCGTCTATCTCCTCGAACTTGCTGGGGTAGGGCCTCATGGGCAGCTATTCTTCTTGCTATGCTCTGGTCGCTTCTTCCTTGGTTGTTGCACTATGTGGGGGATATGGATATTTCTGTTGAGCTTGCGACACAGATGAGTATATCATCGCTATTTATGTGGGTTGTGGCTATTGGTTGTATGTTGCGCTATCGTTATATTCGTCGTCGCTCGCAGCAGGAGATTGCTATGATGCGTATGCGTGAGAAGCGTCGTCGTAGGGAACAGTATCTATAGAACCTAACTATAAAGTATTTGTTATGGACTTAGAACTTATTATTGGTATAGTTTCGAGTATTGTCGTCTTAGTACTTGCTTTCTTGGTGTTGGCGGGATTGGGAGATAATCTTATTTCTGGATATAATACGGCTTCTGCGGAGAAGAGAGCTAAGTATGATCTCCCTCGCCTAAGGTTGGTTACAGGTCTTTCAGTGATTGTGGTTACAGCATCAGTATGGTTGTTGCTACTCTTTAAGGCGAGTGAGATGGCTATGGGTGTAGTGATGTGTGTTGAGATTGTGTTTATTGCGTTGGCAAATATATTATTTACTAAAAAATAAGGATGATGAGAACAAATTAGGAAATTAGACAGGAGGCCTCTCAAATGTTGAAGGGTAACTGGAGTAGTGTTGTAATTACATCATTGGTCTTTGTGCTTATTGCATCATGTACCAAGTGTAGCTTCCCGCTCGTTTTGTTTGTCTACTGCCCATTGGCTTTGGGTTATGTTATTACGATGATCTCTTTTGTGCGAGGTAATAGAGAGGTTGCTGTAGAGAATCTATTCTCTGCATTTAACTCAACATTTTATTGGAAGAGTATGGGCTTGGGATTGCTTACGGCTATCTATACCTTCCTATGGTCGTTGTTATTTATTATTCCAGGTATTGTGAAGCATTGTTCATACTTCCTTGCTCCATATATCCTTGCGGATAATCCTTCAATGAAGGCTGAGGAGGCTATCTGTCGCAGTATGCAGCTTATGGAGGGGCATAAGATGCAGCTCTTCCTTATGTTGCTAGGATATGCTCTCTTGGTTGCTCTATCTGCTCTTCTTCTCTTTATTCCGCTATTCTGGATTGTCCCATACTATCAGGTGGCATTTGTGAAGTTCTATGAGGAGGTGCGTCGCTTGAAATAGTGG
>JAFYRL010000106.1 GCA_017546975.1 Alistipes sp. | reverse complement strand
AGCGGAGTTTACTAGGCGTAAATGAGCATTTTGAGAGCAAGTGCAACGCTAAAGAAGCCTTGTTAGACAGCTTCGATTTTTTGATTAGTGGTAGAGGCTACCTATTGTAAGCTATCTCTTGCCTCCACTATCTCCACGCTATCGCGCTCAATGGTCATCTCCTGCTCAGGGATAACCTCTACAACTGCATCCTCCATTGGGACCTCCTCCTCCGTAAAACAGATAGAGGTGTAGTTGCCCATGTTCATTATCGCATAGGCAATAGCTGCAAGGGTTGCAAGTGCGAATATAGTGCCTAAAATTCTATTCATCTTAATCTCTAAAGTTTTAGTCCTCCATTTTTTAGCTCCGTAACGGCGTGCTGCATAACATCGTCAATAGGGTAGATGTTGTAGTAGTAGCCCGACTCATCGCTTAGGGCATTGCGACCTATGTATGCGCGTATCTGTGTGATTATCACCTCTTGAGATTTCGCAAGGTCCTCCTTTGTTGGGGTTACGCCATTGCGCTCGGCATACCTTAAGAAGTCGCTTATAAGTTCGCTCTCTTCAAAGAGTTTATCAAGCTCCTCGATGCTCTTTACGCTATCCAACTTATTGCGGTTATTATCGGCAAACTCCAAGGTGTAGCGGTAAAGGATGTTCTTATCCCACACCTTATTGTAGAAGTCCGATACCTTAGTTGTGTCTACAGGAATAAAGATATCTGGCATGATACCACCACCGCCATATACGGTACGCCCTGCCGAGGTCTTAAACTTCATCTTCTCGTCAAAGTGAATAGAATCCTTAGAGAAGAGCTCGTGGTGGTTGATGCGATTTACCAAGTCCATACGATAGGACATCTCGTCTCCATTGGTGTATGGACGCTGTATCGAGCGGCCTGCTGGGGTGTAGTAGCGTGCCACGGTGAGGCGTATGGCAGAGCCATCGCTGAATGGTAGCTGTGCCTGTACAAGTCCCTTACCAAAGGTGCGGCGACCAATAATCAAGCCGCGGTCATTATCCTGAATAGCACCTGCTAATATCTCACTTGATGAGGCACTTAGCTCATCTACAAGAACGGCAATGTTGGTATCTGTATAGCGGCCTGTGCCATCAGAGTACTCGTTGACTCTTCTGCCATGGCGATCCTCTGTGTAGACAAGTAATTTGCCACGGTCGAGGAACTCGTTAAGAATCTTTACAACCTGGTCAAGGAAGCCTCCACCATTACCTCGAAGGTCAACGATGATAGAGCGCATGCCCTCGCTCTTAAGGCGCTCTAAGGCATTACAAATTTCTGAATATGAGGTGCGTGAGAACTGTGATAGGCGTAGGTAACCAATACCTGCCTTCCTATCGAGCATAAAGGCTGCGGTGACACTATGTACCTCAATGGCAGCGCGTGTGATTGTGATATCTACCAACTCATCCAACGATGCGCGCTTAACAGAGAGCTTAACCTTTGAGCCACGAGGGCCGCGCATAAGCTTAACCAAAGAGTCCTGAGCTATACCTTTACCGGCAACCTCACGGTTATCTATGAGCAAGACTCTGTCGCCTGCACGCACACCCGCCTTGTCGGATGGACCCTGAGGTATTACGCTAAGCACGGTGATAGTGTCGGTCATGGCGTTAAAAACTATGCCGATGCCATCGAACTCGCCCTCCAACGACTCATTCACACTGTCGAACATCTTAGCTGGGATATACTCTGAGTGTGGGTCGAGCTCTGAGAGTAGCGCAGGGATAGCCTTCTCATAGAGGGTGTCAAGCTCTATAGGGTCGACATAATTGTTGCGTACCGTAGCGATAGTTTGCATAAGTTTGTCGCCGCCAGAGATAATCTTCTGCATTGAAGCCACCTCCTTGGCAAACTCGCTCATGTTCTTCTCGTACTCGCCGACATTATGCGACATATACTCCATGAGCTCCTTCACGCGGTGACGCTCCACAATACGACCAACCATATAGCCAGCACCGATGGTACAAGCTATTATCGCCAAAAGTATCGCTATGCGTGTTATACGCGCCTTTTTGCTCTCCATTCCTATTATTTGTTTCTAAATGTGTATGTTAGACCTACGCTAAACATTGATGATCTCTGTAACTTATCAACCTCAGCCTTGTTGTAGTATAACTGGTAGTATATCTGTGTTGAGAAGTATTTATTAGCCTTAATATCAATTGTATTCTCCCAACGGAGCGTAGGTGCAATATTGCTGCCAGAGTAGATGCTTGTCACCCAGCCATAGAAGGAGTAAGCTGTGGTGCGGTAACGCAACCAGCCATTAGAACCCCATGAACGGTCGAAGTCCAACTGAACTGAGAGACCACCCTCATACTTTGAACGCTTGCCCTCAGGTACACCATAGTTCATATCTACCCATGTCTCGCCGTCGAGCTTTTTGGTATAGGCATCGTTGCGATATGTGGCACTCATCGCTATTGGCGCGAGGTTAACCTTTAGAGGGAAACTCTTTGAAGGTAGTACATAGGTGAAACCGACAGATGCATCCAAATAACCTGGGGTCATGAAGTTAGAGAGGCGTGAGTACTCCTTCTCCTTGTCGCCACGCGCTGCATAGCCTGGGGCAAACTGTGTACGGAACTTAATGTTAGCACCATAGGTCCAATCCTTAACCATTGCCCACTGTGGTGCTGTAGAGAGAGCTATCTCATCAACATTCTTAAACCATACATCGCTCTGCTGGCCCTTGAGGTCCATCTTCATGCGGTTATAGCCAAATTTCGCCGATGCGGTATTGTTGAGTGAGAAGCGGCCATTCTTATAGGTGTGAATAAAGTTTGCGTTTGCAAGTACAGCGAT
Organism: Alistipes sp.; assembly: GCA_017546975.1. Classification (GTDB taxonomy): domain Bacteria; phylum Bacteroidota; class Bacteroidia; order Bacteroidales; family Rikenellaceae; genus Alistipes. The sequence continues at coordinate 9,557 of JAFYRL010000106.1, read as the reverse complement.
GGTGTTGTCACCCGCAGCCTGCCAATGGTCGTTAAACGAGGTTGACGAGCCATGTAGGTTAGAGGTGAAGTCTATGGTGTTGCGCTCCTTGCGTATTGCACGGCGCTCAGCACGATAGGTGGCATCAGAGAAGTACTCTGTGTCGACACTTTGTGTTTTGAGGTCGTTCTCAAACTCCTTTTTGCTATTCTCTGTCATTACCTCATCAATAGATACCTGAGCTGAAACAGCACCGCAACCTATGGCTATTGCCATTAGTAGTGTAAAAAATCCCTTCATAAAATTTGTGGTAGTGTAGTTATACATATTTTCTACAAAGATACTACTATTTTTTATATATTGTAGACTTTAATAACTCAAAAATTTTTGTTATCTTTGTTTGCTAAGATTAATATTTGAAAATAGTTTGATATGAAATATTTTGGAGCACATGTAAGTGCATCTGGCGGTGTTGAGAATGCTGTTAAGAATGCAAAAGATATAGGGGCTACGGCGTTTGCCCTATTTACAAAAAATCAGCGTCAGTGGATTGCCCCAGCGCTCACCGAGGCGCAGATTGCAACATTTAAGAGCGCTATGGCTGAGGCGGGATATGAGGCTATGCAGATACTTCCACATGATAGCTATCTCATAAACCTTGGTCACCCTGAGGAGGAGGGTCTGCATAAGTCGCGTGAGTCATTCTTCGAGGAGATGCAGCGTTGTGAGCGTTTGGGTCTCGACCGCTTGAACTTCCACCCTGGTAGCCACCTTAAGAAGATTAGCGAGGAGGAGTCCTTGGATCGCATTGCAGAGTCTATAAATATGGCGCTTGCACGCACTAAGGGTGTTACGGCAGTTTTGGAGAATACGGCAGGTCAGGGCTCAAATCTTGGCTTTAAGTTTGAGCATCTTGCATACATAATTGAGCGTGTGGAGGATAAGAGCCGTGTGGGTGTATGTCTCGATACATGTCACTCTTTTGCTGCGGGTTATGATTTGCGCACTAAGGAGGCGTGTGATGCAACCTTTGCGGAGTTTGATAGAGTTGTTGGCTTCAAATATCTGCGTGGTATGCATCTTAACGATGCTATGAAGCCTTTAGGCAGCCGTGTAGATCGTCACTCCCCACTTGGTGAGGGCGAGATTGGCTGGGAGTGCTTCAAATATATAGCCCAGGATCCACGCTTCGACAATATCCCTTTGGTGTTGGAGACCCCTGATGAGGAGCGCTGGCCAGAGGAGATTGCTAAGTTAAAGGAGTTCGCTAATATATAAATTTAGATTAGGTCAATGGGAACAGTTGAATTGATATTGATTGCTGTAGGACTTGCTATGGATGCCTTTGCGGTGTCGGTGGGTAAGGGTCTGTCGGTCAGTAAGGTGAAGCCTCGCCACGCTATGTGCGCAGGTGCGTGGTTTGGTGGTTTTCAGGCTCTTATGCCTATTATTGGCTATCTGCTTGGTAGTAGCTTTGCTCATATCGTGTCAAATGTAGACCATTGGATTGCCTTTGGTTTGCTACTACTCATCGGTGTAAACATGATTCGTGAGACGGTGTGTGGCGATGAGGAGGATGCTCCAGATTCGGACTTCAGCGCTCGCAAGATGTTTGTAATGGCTGTGGCTACGAGCATAGATGCGTTGACCATAGGTGTTACCTTGGCCTTCCTGGATGTCAATGTGTGGGTTGCAGCAGCAGTGATTGGCGTTATTACATTTGCCCTATCCGCAGCAGGTGTATATCTCGGCTTTAACTTTGGCACAAAGGTAGGCTCCAAGGCGGGTATCCTTGGAGGCGTTGTGCTTATCGCCCTTGGAATTAAGATTTTATTGGAGCACCTTGGTTAATCGCTAACGGATAAGCTCCATAAGTGTAGAGGCTATATCGGTATTCTCAACGATGCCGTTTATAGCCTCGCTCTTTTTTCCGTATAGATATATAGGAATCATTGCACCTGAGTGTCCGCCTGTAGTCCAACGATACTCAACACCCTGCTCCGAGAGGTTGAAGTTAGCATCGGCACTTACGATGCTAAGACCTCCTGTCTCGTGGTCTGCTGTTACAACAACGAGCGTATCCTCATGCTCCGCTGCATAGGCTACAGCTACCTCTATAGCGCCCATAAAGCCCTGCATCTCAATCTGCTGTGCCTTAGCGTCATTCGCATGACCCATGCCGTCAATGAGAGAACCCTCGACCATAAGCACAAAGCCCTCATCACCACCGCGATGCTCCAATATGCGCAGTGCTTCGCGTGTAGCATCCGCAAGATATGTGCCCTGGTTTGAGCCTACCTCCCAATCTGCCAAAAGGGCAAGTAGGCGACTATCGCCATTATGCTGAGTAATATCTGTAAGCTCCTTAGCAAGGCTAAAGCCCTGCTTCTCAATGGTGTTTTGTATATTGTCACCGTAGACTCTTCTAAAGAACTCCATGCCACCACCAATAGCTACATCGAGGCTGCTACCAGCAAGCTGCTCGGTGATAATCTCATAGTTATGTCTGCTCTCGGTGTGGGCATAGAAGGCTGCCGGTGTAGCATGCTGCAAATATGTGGTGACTACCACGCCTGTAGCCTTACCCTCAGCCTTTGCTACATCCAAAAGTGACTCTACTGCCTTGCCGTCGGGTGTGCATCCTATAAATGTGTTGTTTGTCTTATGTCCAGTTGCAAGGGCGGTGCCTGATGCTGCCGAGTCGGTAACTCGGTTATCTGCGGAATATGTCTTTTGCAACGCCACATTATTCGCCTTGTCGAAGATTGTAGCCTCGTATCCATTCTCAACCATCATCATTGATACAGAGCTGAGGCCCATGCCGTCACCAATAAGATATATGATATTCTTAACTTCCTGAGCGCTGATTGCACTGAGGCTTAGTAGCATCGTTGCGATAAGTAGAGTAACTCTTTTCATAGTTTGTAGATTATTAGTTTTGCAAAATTAACGCAAAAAACTTATCTTCGCAATAGTAAAATCAAAGATTATGGATGTTCGTATAGCAGAGGATTGGAAGGAGATACTCAAGGATGAGTTCTCGAAACCATATTTTGAGGAGTTGGTGTCGTTCGTAAAGCAGGAGTATGCCTCAGGTGAGGTCTTTCCCGCAGGTCGCAATATATTTCGAGCCTTCGACAAGTGTCCCTTTGATAAGTTGAAGGTGGTGATTATCGGTCAGGATCCATATCATGGTGAGGGTCAGGCCAATGGATTGTGCTTCTCGGTAAGTGAGGGTGTTCCCTTTCCTCCTTCGTTGAAGAACATCTTTAAGGAGGTGTCGGATGATATAGGCACGCCTATACCTCGCTCTGGTGAACTCGACCGCTGGGCCGAGCAGGGCGTGTTGATGCTCAACGCTGTGCTTACAGTGCGCGCACATAATGCAGCCTCGCACGCTGGTCGTGGCTGGGAGACATTTACCGATGCTGTGGTTAAGGCTATAGCCGAGCGTAAGCAGGGTGTTGTCTATATGCTCTGGGGTAGTTATGCCCAGCGTAAGGGAGCTATTGCCAACCCTAAACAAAACCTTATCCTTCACGCCGTACACCCCTCACCTCTATCGGCCTATAGGGGATTCTTCGGCTGTAAGCACTTCTCTCAGGCTAATAATTACCTTGTATCTATAGGTAAGGAACCGGTACAATGGTAAGATTACAAGTGTTCATATATATATAAAGTATATGGGGCTGTCAACAAACTCGTTTGACAGCCCCATATTGTTAGAAATTGTTTTGTTATTAGACCTCTCTATTACATCATCTGCTCGATATTCCAAACAAAGGCACGAGAGCCCTGCTGCTTGGTTGTTTCATCGATTTTGCGGAGTGTATCAAGAAGTACAGGTATCTTCTCATCCTCCACAATCGCAAGGATAGAGCTATTCATAGCTGGCCATGCGTGGGTGCCATAGTGTGGCTCGCCATCATAGGTGCCACGACCCTCGGTGAGACCCCAGCGGGTGAAACCACGAACACCATGGTCATCAAGCATCTTGTTGATACGATCAGTCAAGGCCTGATTATATGATATAAACAACGCTTTCATAATCTTAGTTTCGTTATTTCTTATTTATATGTGTGCGGATAAACTCATCATCGTGTGCCTGCTGCAAGGCCTTAGCTGCTGCCTTACGCTCCTTGCGGCCCTCCAACATAGAGTACAATGATGGAATGATAAAGAGGGTGACAAGGGTAGAGACAACGAGACCACCTACTACGGCGATACCCATAGGCTGCCAGATCTCTGAACCCTCACCGATACCCAATGACATAGGCACCATACCAAGGATTGTGGTAAGTGAGGTCATAAGCACAGGACGCAAACGGCTCTTACCACCATTGATAACAGCATCCGCAACATTAGAACCACGCTCAACAAGCAAGTTCATATAGTCCACAAGCACAATACCGTTCTTGGTTACGATACCCACCAGCATGATAGCACCGATAAGTGCGATAAGCGACAATGGTGTACCTGTAGCCCAGAGTGCAATAAACACACCCGACACGGCAAATGGCACTGAGAACATAATGATGAATGGGTAGACAAGTGACTCAAACTGTGTCGCCATAACGATATACACAAGAATGATAATCAACAAGAGCAATGAGATAATATCTGTGAAGGCATCGCCCTGCTCCTCGATAGTACCACCAAGCTCAAGTGTAATACCTGTAGGGGCATCGTACTCTGCAAGCATCGCGTTTACCTCGGCAAGAGCCTCACCCAACGCAACATTTGCACCTACAGAACCCTTAACCGTAACGATACGCTGGCGGTTCTCACGCTCGATAGTAGGTGATGAGAATGACTCCTCAACGCGTGCGATATCCTTTAGCTTGATAGGCTGACCCATAGAGCTATATAGGGTGATATTCTCGACACTCTCCAACGACTCGCGGAATGGCTCATCGTAGCGAACAACGATATCATACTCGTCACCATCCTCGCGGTACTTCGTGCAAGCATAACCATAGATACGGTTACGAACGAACTGTGCTGCTGTTGATGGATTGATGCCGTAGTATGCCATCTTCTCACGGTCAAAGACTACATTATACTCTGGCTGTAGCTCCTCACGCGAGAGCTGTGCATCACGCATTGTAGAGAGCTTTGATACCTTGCCACGCAACTCTGTAGCAACGGCCATAGCATCATCCATATCGTGACCAAATACCTTGATGTTAACGCTACTTGCGCCCATACCCATACCCATGCTACCGCCTGGGACAACTGAGAACTCCGTAATCTCTGGGATTTGAGCAAGCTCCTTACGCATAACATCGGCAATCTCGAAGATTGTAGGACGCTCAATATCTGTAATACGAGGCATACGCATATTGTAGTTGATGATATGTGAGCCTGTAGTCTGTGTCGCAGCGAAGGCATTCTCCGAAGAGTTGGCACCTGCTGATGTAGAGACGATATTGATGAATGGGAACTTCTCAGCGATGATACCATCAATCTGGCGTGCTACACGAGTGGTGTAGTCCACATGAACATTCTGTGGAAGCTTCACCGACATATTGATACGCGCGTTATCTGATGGTGGGAAGAACTCGGTAGGTACCTTGCTCATAAGTGACAATGACAACGCAAAGAAGAGCAACAACGCTGCGATAACGCTCTTACGCCACTTAACAACGAAGCGCAAAGCCTTCTCATAGATGCCGTCAAGCCATCCAAGGAACTTATCAATAGGCTTGTAGATAATACCGATACCCTTATATGTATGCTCTGCACCGTCAATCTTGAGGAAGTATGCCGACATCATAGGGGTGAGGGTAATAGCTGCTGTAGTAGATACGCAGACCACGATAGTCACAATCCAACCAAGCTCTCTAAAGAGGATACCTGCCATACCAGGAATCATGGTAAGTGGCATAAACACCGCTACAACAACCAATGTGGTGGCGATTACAGACAACCACACCTCGTTAGTTGCGTAGATAGCTGCCTCCTTAGGCTTAGAGCCTCGCTCGATATGTGTAGTGATATTCTCCAATACTACGATAGCATCATCCACAACCATACCGATAGCAATAGAGAGTGCCGAGAGCGATATGATGTTGAGTGTTGAGCCCGTAGCAAAGAGGTAGATAAAGGCACAAATCAACGAGATAGGGATTGTCAAGCAGATGATGAAGGTTGCTCGCCAACGACCAAGGAAGAACATCACCACAAGGATGACGAAGATGAAAGCGAACATGATAGTCTGCGATAGTGAGTTAATCGCATCCTTAATCTCGGTTGAGCTCTCGAAGATTGTATTTACCTGGCAATCTTTTGGAAGCGTAGGGATAATCTTCTCCAACTTAGCCTGTACATCCTCGATAATCTGCACTGTGTTTGCTCCTGTCTGCTTCTGTACCATTACGCGCACACCACGACGACCATTGATACGCTCATCCATGGTTGCCTTCTCCAAGGTGTCGATGATAGTAGCTACATCTGTAAGCATCACGGTGCGGCCATCGCGGTTAGAGACTACGATGTTTCTAAGTTCGCGTGAGTCCTCAAACTGCAAATCTGACTTAAGGTTGAATACCTGGTCACCAAGGTCAAGAGTACCTGCAGGAACATTGATGTTCTCAGATGCAATAAGCTGACCCAAAGACTCAATAGTAAGACCGTATGCCTCCAACTTGTTAGGATCTACATTCACCTGTACCTCGCGCTGCTGAGCACCGATAACAGCCACAGAGCCGATACCGTTAACACGGTTTAGCTCATTGACCATCTTATCATCGAGCAACTTTGCCAAGCCTGCATAGCTCTCATCAGCTGTAACCGAGAGCATCATGATAGGCATCATAGATGCTGAGAGCTTCATAACTGTAGGGTACTCAACCTCATCAGGAAGGATAGACTGCGCACGGCTTACAATGTCGCGTACATCGTTGGCAGCCTCAGTAAGGTCGCAACCATACTCAAACTCCAATGAGATAATAGACACATTATCCTTTGACTGTGAAGTAATCTTGTCGAGGTTATCCACCGAGTTGAGCTGATCCTCCAACACTCGGGTGATATTGGTCTCGATATCCTCGGCATTACCACCAGGATACATTGTGATAACACTGATATATGGTACCTCAATCTCTGGGTACTGGTCGACACCCAACTTGCCCACTGAGAACAAGCCGAAAACCATGACTCCTATGAATATAAGAGCTGTAGAGATTGGTTTTCGTACCGCTGTTTCGTATATTTTCATTGTTCTAACTTATTATAAGTTAACAAACTCTACTCGGCAATAACCTCAACAGCCTTGCCATCTGATAGACGAACAAAAGATGTTGTAGCCACCTGCTCGCCAGCCTCAAGGCCCTCGATAATGCTAATCTTGTTACCTACACGGCGACCATCACGCACAAAGCGGAACTCTGCAACGCCATCCTTGATAACATATACATAGCGCTCAGCTGAGCCTGCCTGCTTCTGTACAGCAACATCGTCAATCATCACACCCTCAACATTGCCCATGTGGAAGGTTGTGCGGGCAAACATACCTGGACGAAGGCGCTCGTTAGAGTTAGGGATAGTAATCTCTACACCGAAGGTGCGTGTTGTAGCATCCAACGCTGGGTTGATGCGTGAAATCTTACCCTCGAATACCTCGTTAGGGTAGATATCTACTGTGATGTTAACCTTGTCGCCAACCTTAACATTAGGGTAGTACTGCTCAGAGATATTTGCCTTAACCTTGAGCTTGTCAATCTGCATGATGTGGAGAATAGGCATTGAGGTAAAGAGGTCGCCATTCTCGAAGTTACGCGCTGTAACAACACCCGAAATAGGAGACTTAATCTCTGAGTTGTTGCGCATGTTCTCTACAACCTCACGCTGTAGGTTAAGAGAGTTCTCCAACTCCAACATCTGCTGGTCTGAGATACCACCAGAGGCGTGTACAGGCTTCATACGGTTGTAGCTATCCTCGATTGTTGCGAGGTTAATCTCCAACTGCTTAAGGTTTGTGCGGTTCATGGTAACGATAACCTGACCCTCCTTAACGCGGTCGCCTACATCTACCAAGATCTTGTCGATGTGTAGACCCTGAGCTGCAGGGGTGATATCGTTCTGCTTGTATGGCAAGATCTCAGATGTATAGGTCTCCTCGATAACCATACCCATTGTCTGGGCTGTGCAGACCTTAATAGCCACAGCCTCCTCAGCTACAGGAGCACTGCCTGTAGTCTTTGTAGCATTAGAGCCACAACCTACCATTGTTGCGGCCAAAGCAATAAGCATCAAACTTTTTCTCATAGTATACTCTGTTTTTATTATTATCGATAGGTTGTGATTTACTCCTCTACGATGTACTCCTTACCCAAGGTCTTCTCGTATGATGCGTATGCCGAGAGGTAGTCGTAGATAGATTGTGAGTAGCTTAGCTGTGCCTGTGTAAGGCTTAGCTGCGAAGAGTTAAGCTCAAGGATAGTACCTGCACCAGCATTGTAGCGTGTGAGCGAGATGTTGTATGCCTTCTGTGCCTGCTCAACAGTAAGCTCGTTCGAGAGCATAGTCTCGCGTGCAGTGAGAAGAGTGTTTACTGCCTGCTCAATCTGTAGGCGAACGCCCTGCTCGGCATAATCGCGCTGCATGTTTAGCTGAGCCATCTGGTTACGCACCTCGTGGAGTTGGTTTGTCTTCTTGAAGCCAGCAAAGATAGGAATAGAGATCTGTGCGCCGACAGAGATAGGTGCCTGCCACCAGAACTTAGACTGGTCGCTGGCTGCAGCGCGTGTGATAGCGGCGTTCATCTGCTCTGCACTGCCCTGACCACCAGACATACCGCCCATAAGACCGCTAAGGTCTACGCGCTCCTGGCCGATACAAGATATCTGACCGAAGGCTGCTATCGATGGCATGCGTGAGCTCTGAATAAGGCGCTCCTGGTGCTTAAGCATCTTCTCTTGGATATCGAGGGAACGCACTGTGGTGTTGTCTGCGATATCGTATGAGTAATCCTCGTTGAGAAGTACCTGGTCGCGGAAGTTGTCAAGTGAGCCTACAACAGCGATATCTACACCCTCAGGAATTGAGAGGTACATCTTGAGCTGAAGCTTTGTGAGGTCTATAGCATTCTCGGTCTGAAGAATCTGTGGCTTGAGGTTTGAGAGCTGTACCTGTGCTGTGAGGTAGTCATACTCCGAAGCAAGACCATTCTCGTAGAGGCGCTTAGTGTTCTCCACTACCTGCTCAGTAGTCTTGATAGCCTCCTTAAGCACAGTAAGAGACTGCTCGGCAAGCAACACATTGTAGTATGCTGAGCGTATAGATGCAACCATGTCGATGCGTGTTGCGCGTGCGCTCTCCACGGCGCTCTCCATCTGTGTGCGGGTCATCTTAAGCTGCTCATAGATGACAGGGACAAAGAGAGGCAATGCAACGCTACCGCCAACATTGAATGTGTTCTTACCACCAAACGAGAAGCCCTGGGCCATCTCCTGACGGCGAATAGCCAAAGAGTACTGTCCAGATACATCCACCGAAGGGTAGAGCGACGCAAGGGTCTGCTTACGAACATAGTCGTAGCGCTCAATCTCAAGGTTTGCTACCTTGACTGTAGGGTT
>JAFYRL010000105.1 GCA_017546975.1 Alistipes sp. | reverse complement strand
TGCGAGATTTAGAGGCTGGGACTTGGGTTTGGCTGCTGCCTGCCTGGCTCAAGTAGAAGGATTAAACGGTCAGCTAAACATGTAGAAAGCTCTGGGGTTCCTTGTTTGGACGCGGGTTCGACCCCCGCCACCTCCACTTACTCGACCTATATATAGGTCGAGTTTTCTTTTTACGGAGTTATACAAACTCTTTACAACACCCCCTCCACGCCACATTTTCAACACAATATTCCAATTACTAATTACTAATTCCTCGCTACTAATTTCCGTATAACACTCTAATTACTAAACTATATCGCTGTGAGGTGAAAAAATATTTCAAAAAAGTGTAGGTAGTTTGGGAAATTATGTCTATATTTGTTTGGTTAATTCCGCAATTTGAGTAAACCAAACATTTAACAATCAATAAAACTACTGTCGTATGGCAAAAATCAAAGGAACAGTTGTCGTCGATACAGAGCATTGCAAGGGTTGTGGTGTATGTGTAGCATCATGTCCTACTAAGACGCTCGGTCTATCGAACGAGGTTAATGGCAAGGGTTATCCCTTCGCTATGATGGTTGAGCCGGATTCATGTACTGGTTGCGCATCATGCGCTATCATCTGTCCGGATAGTTGTCTAACGGTGTATCGCCAAAAATTCGAGTAAACTATGGCAGAGAAAGAGGTAAAACTTATGAAAGGCAACGAGGTGATTGCTCATGCAGCAATTCGCTACGGTTGCGATGGCTATTTCGGCTACCCTATCACTCCACAGTCGGAGGTTATGGAGACACTTATGGAGGAGAAGCCATGGGAGACTACCGGTATGGTTGTTCTTCAGGCTGAGTCTGAGGTATCTTCAATCAACATGGTTTACGGTGGTGCATCTACAGGTAAGCGTGTTATGACTTCATCATCATCACCTGGTGTCAGCCTTATGTCTGAGGGCTTGAGCTACCTTGCAGGTGCTGAGCTTCCATGTGTTATCGTTAACTGCCAGCGTGGTGGTCCAGGTCTTGGTACTATCCAGCCTTCACAGTCTGACTACTTCCAGGCTTGTAAAGGTGGTGCACACGGTGACTTCCACCTTATCGTTCTTGCTCCTAACTCAGTTCAGGAGATGCACGACTTCGTAGCTGACGCTTTCGATCTTGCATTCAAGTATCGTAACCCAGCTATGATCCTTGCTGACGGTTGTATCGGTCAGATGATGGAGAAGGTTGTTCTTGCTCCACAGCGTCCTCGCAAGACTAAGGAGGAGATTGCTGCAGAGTGCAAGAGCTGGGCTTTGATCGGTAAGACTGATGATCGCGAGCGCAATGTAATCACTTCATTGGAGCTTAAGTCTGAGGTTATGGAGGTTAACAACCAGCGTCTTCAGGCTAAGTACCGTGCAATCGAGGAGAACGAGGTACGCTACGAGGCTATCCAGTGCGAGGATGCAGAGTATGTAATCGTTGCATTTGGTTCTTCATCTCGTATCTGCTCTGCTACTGTTGAGATGGCACGCGCTGAGGGCATCAAGCTTGGTTTGTTGCGTCCTATCACCCTCTTCCCATTCCCAAAGAAGCCTATCGAGGAGCTTGCTGCTCGTGGTGTTAAGGGCTTCCTTTGCGCTGAGCTAAACGCTGGCCAGATGGTTGAGGATGTTCGTCTTGCAGTAAACGGCAAGGCTCCAGTTGAGCACTATGGTCGTCTTGGTGGTATGCTATTCTCACCAGACGAGGTACTTGTAGCACTTAAAGAGAAACTTCTAAATCGATAAGACTATGGCAGAGGTTGAAATCAAGAAAGAGAATTTGGTATACGGCAAGTCAAAGCTTATCTTGCCTAATGTAATGCACTACTGCCCAGGTTGTAGCCACGGTACAGTTCACAAACTTGTTGCCGAGGTAATCGAGGAGATGGGTTTGGAGCATGACACTATCGGTGTATCACCTGTAGGTTGCTCAGTATTTGCATACAATTATATTGATATTGACTGGGCTCAGGCAGCTCACGGTCGTGCTTGTGCAGTTGCTACTGCTATCAAGCGTGTAAACCCAGAGAAGATGGTCTTCACATACCAGGGTGATGGTGATATGTCAGCTATCGGTACTGGTGAGACTATCCACGCTGCTGCTCGTGGTGAGAATATCGTTGCTATCTACATCAACAATGCTATCTATGGTATGACTGGTGGTCAGATGGCTCCTACTACCCTTTTGGGTATGAAGACTGCGACTACACCTTATGGTCGCGATCCTAAGCTCAATGGTTACCCATACAAGATTGGTCAGATGTTGGCTCACTTGGACGGCGTATGCTATGTAACTCGTCAGAGTGTTCACACTCCAGCAAATGTTCGTAAGGCAAAGAAGGCTATCCGTCACGCATTTGAGAATGCTATGGCTGGTAAGGGCTTCAACCTTGTGGAGATTGTATCGACATGTAACAGTGGTTGGAAGCTATCACCTGTTGCTTCAAACGAGTGGCTTGAGCAGAACATGTTGCCATTCTATGAGTTAGGCGATTTGAAGGACACAACTAAAGAGTAAGCAGATATGAAAGAAACAGTAATCATTGCAGGTTTCGGAGGACAGGGTGTCCTCACTATGGGTAAGATTTTGGCTTACTCTGGCATTATGCAGGATATGGAGGTAACATGGATGCCATCATACGGTCCTGAGATGCGTGGTGGTACCGCTAATGTAACCGTTATCCTTTCGGATAGCGCAATCTCTTCACCTATCGCTCACGAGTTTGATTGCGTTGTGGTTTTGAACCAGCAGTCTATGGACAAGTTCGAGGCACAGGTGAAGCCAGGTGGCGTACTTATCTACGACACTAATGGTATCACAAGCCACCCAACTCGTACTGACATTAGCGTATATCAGATTGACGCTACTGCAGAGTGCGCACGCTTGGGCCAGGCTAAGCTCTTCAACACTATGATTTTGGGTGCATACCTTAAGGTTCGCCCTGTAGTGAAGATGGAGAATGTTATGGCTGGTTTGAAGAAGACTTTGCCAGAGCGTGCTTGGAAGATGCTTCCACAGAACGAGGAGGCTATCAAGCACGGTGGCGAGATCATTCGTCAGATTCGCTAATACAATAGCCAATTTTGATATGAGTCCACTCTTCGGGGTGGACTCATTATTTATATATATTGTGAAGAATGAGCAGAAAGGAGAATAGAGTATTAAATATTTGTTAAACTATTTTTGGAAAAAGGTTGCATTTTCAAGTATTTTTTTGTAGCTTTGTCATGACATAAAATATTATTATGAAAAAATTACTACTCAGCATATTCGCTCTATTGGTTGTTATACCATCGCTAAATCGCGCATCGGCACAGGTTGATGAGGATTTCCGCTTTGGTGTACATGCCGGTGCATACCTTGGCACCAATGCCCTAACTGGCGGTGCCTATGGTACTTATGGTCTTGACGACTGGTTAAATATGGAGGTTGGTGTCAACTACATTCTCAAGCCATATAGCTTCCTTGATGTATATTGCGACTTCCTGGTTTTGCTTGAGATTACTCCATTCTGGCACATCTACCCTATCGTTGGTATCAGTGTTCATGACATAGACACACCACCACGTCCAGTATCTGAGATGCACCCCTTGATTGCCCAGTCAGGCGTTACAATGCTCGATGGTTGGACTCCAGGTATTAACTTCGGCATGGGCTTCTATTACGACATAAGTTATAGATGGCGCGTCTCTGGACAGGTAAAGATGCTACAGCGTCTTCCTCAGGGAGTACATAAAAATCCAATCTTGATGCTTGGTGGTATAGACTACAACTTCTAAGAGATACAAGAGGGTGTCCACAAGTTTGTGGGCACCCTCTTTTTCTTTAAGAAGTTTATAACACGAGCTAATTTTAGGCCTGCGAAGCTTGAAATAACGGAGTTTACTTAGTGTAAATAAGCATTTTGGGAGTAAGTATAACAACAAAGTAGCCGAATTCGACAACTTCATTTTATTACACAATCCATCAAAGACTATTACACCATTAGCAAGATGCACCCAGCCTGTTGTGTCCGCAATCTCCTGTGCGAGGGCCACACCTCCTGAGGTGGCCTCGCGCTCCATACGCATTGCCTCCTCCAAAAGTGCTGCCTTATATGCCTCCTCTGCTCCCTCTGGCACCTGTATAGAGTAGTGAGCATCTACTTCTTCGGTTTTAGCCTCGGAGTCATACACGGTATCGGTTGTGGCACCTTCGATGTCTCCACTAATTTCTCCAACTCCTCTTTGGTTGCCTTTCTTGGCTTCTCTATCTCTGTCAAATCGAATAGTTGCGCTACCGTTTCCAATCTCTTGTCTTTCATATTTCCCTTTGTGTATTTCTAAGTTCTTTTTCAACACAGGCATCAATGCCTTAATTATCGGAGCAAAACGCTCTCCATAAGTATTTATGGCAACGCTCTCCATATAGTTTACAAGGTCATCTACATTGAAATAACCTTTGAGATAACCATCTAACAAGCGCAGATTGCCCGACTGCTTTGTACTGAAGTACTGGATGAATGTAGATATTAGCTCATCTAATATTTCAGCTGGCGAATATCCATCATACCCTTTCAATGCTATCTTCTGCAAAGCATCTATTTCTTCCTCATCTAAAGAACTTGCTATAGTTTCTACATCTTCCCACAATAGGTTTTTAGTAATACTATGTGCATTTTCGTGAGTAATAGACTCTACAAATATAGGTTTTTCTTTGATATTCTCCGCATTTACGGCAATGGTATCGGTATTTTTTAGATATACCGCAAACGATGTCTCGCTATCCTCACTACTATATCCCGCCTCCTCTATCGTTTTTGCGTAATCCTCTTTCGTTGCAGCGACCACTATAGGACTTGTTATACTATAAACCCCTCGTGCCAATTCACACAATCCCTTAACATACTCCGCGTGTCCCATTAAGGTGACATCTGCCTCACTCAACGAGAAACGAGGCGTATACTCAATCGCAACAACCTTATTGCGATTCTCCTTGACTACATCGCCCAATATTAGTTCTCGGCTACCTTTTGCAAGTTTGCCAGTATGTTGAGATATATCCGTACCTGCAGGCAATGCGTACAACTCGGCAAGAGTAATATCAGCCTCCTCATACTTGCCACTCTCCAAATCTGCATTAGACACAGACCTTGTGCCTATGTGTGTTCCATACTTAAGAGTCTTATCCATCAAGCCGAGTCGATACTTCAATTCATTCTCTAATCGCTTTGCGTAAGGACTATCATTATCCCAACCTACCATCTGGTCTCCAAAACGTGTAGCGTTGTTGTTATGTCCAGAGAAGCGAACAACGGCTTTATCCCCAGTCTCCTCGTTTCGATATGTCACATATACGCTCTCGGTGCTTATCGACTTGCTTACGCTATGAGCAATCTGAGGGTAGTTGCTAAAGTCTACAATGTTGTAAGGTCTATGAATTGACCCATCACCAATCATATTGCCATCGGCATCCATTATCGAATACCTTATATCCTCCTTCTCTGGGTTGAAACGCTCCGATAGAGGTATGACATTACCGTTGTCATCGTAGGTTACAGGGTCGGCAGACTTGATTTGGTTAGGGGCAAAAACGACTATCTCGAAATCTTCTAAATGTTTATCTGCATAATTGACCACTACACCATCATACCCCTTTTCTATGATACTTTGCTGTGTGGTTTCATTATCTTCAAACATTTCCTCCCTTTGCATGTCATCTATCACCAAAGGTTTTTTCACATCTAACAACACCTCAACCGTATTCTCTCGGCTTAATACACTCCTTTTGTTCCCAAAGTAAAAACCAGTCCCTACTGCACCATAATTCTGCTTAGCTCTATCAAAAACGGTAAACTGTGCATTTGTACTATGCTTTACAATAAGAGGGTTGCCGTTCTCATCAACAATTTTAGTGTTAGGCATAGCAAGTTTTGCCGCCTCCATCACCATCTGCTGTGCCGTAGCCATATCGCCACGCTCTACAGCAGAGAGATAGTCGGCATCCATCTCAGGGGTGATGAGAGAGTAAAGAGTTTTTCCATTTTCGATGTACGGATAGTCTTTGCGGACTGATTTCCCTGTTTCATCTACATACTCGCCTGTTTCTAACAGCGTTTTTACGCCCTTAACTATAGCATTCGCAGCATCTATTGGAGCTATATCACTCGGCTCATAAATATACTCGGTATATCCGTTGTGTGGTGTCCCATCGCTCTTATGCTCACCGTTCTTACGAACTACAATACTAACTTTATGGCCTGCATCTGCATTACCCATACGAGTAGGCGTTGCTGGATGAGTGGAAATTCTTATATGCACCACCTTCCCATTCACAATATAGTCACCCTCGAAGAAATCACCATAGTAAGACTGCGAACTATCAGATTTATCCATATGTAAACCTTTCCCCAAAGCACTTACAGCTTGAGCTGGAGTCTCTATGGTCTTCTTTAATCCACCCTCATTGATAATATTTTTTGCAGCTCTGTGTGTTACTTCGGTATTTTTACCTATCTTTGCCACATCTTTTGGAGACGCAAGTGGATTACCACTTAGGCGCTCGCTGCTCTCCAAAGGCAGACCCTCGAATGATGAGTTGTGAGAATCAGCGCCGCTCCTCTCTTCGAGGGTTGCTTTATTTACATACATTCTCAATGCTTCCTCAAAGTCTTCCTCACCACCAGAGTCCATGCGATTGCCCCAATTACGAGCATCCTCCTGTGCATAGCGAAAATCATTGAGAATATTCTCAAGTTCAGTAGTATCTTCTGTTGACTCTGCAATAAGAGCCTCGATACCATCTGCGATATCTTGTACTGAGCTGTACTCTACACCATCAGTATCGTAATCCTCAAGAATAGAGGCAACTTCGCTTTGTAGTGAGAAGCGCACATTCTCCATAGCCGAAGCCTTCTGCATAGCCTCGGCACGAGAAGTATTGTCCCCCTTCTCATACTCGATAACCTCTACACCAGCATCCTTGAGTCGTGACTCTACATCAAGAGGTATATCGTTAGGCACTACGGCAGCCGTAAAGTCGCTAAGCTGTAGTGGTCGCTCAAACTTTGTTTCAAAGTAGCGGGCAGGATACTCATTGCGTATAGCATTAAGCATCTCATTGAGCTGTGCCATATCCTCCTCTGACATCTCGATGCCATACTCCTTCTTGATAAACTCCTTAGGATTCTTCTTGCCTACAGCCTCTATCAATCGCCAATAGCCATAGTCATCAAAGCTCTTAGCATCTGGTTGGAGTTTCTTGCCTAACTCATAATATACATTCTCCCACTTCTCACGGAAAGCATCATACTCCTCCTTAGACTTACCGAGCAAAGCCTTGCGCTTGCGTATGCTCTCAAGTGTTGTCATCTTAGGTATAGATACCGCTACGAAAGTACCAAATGATGGGAATGTGATATCCACACTAGCCCAAAAAGTCTATCAGAATTGCACCTTCAAGGAATTGGTATATATAAGCGCATATTTACTATTGATTATCAATTGGATAGTACAGCCATTTTATACGGCATTTATTTACTATATGTCATCATCATACATTTTTATCAAATTATTTTCATTTTTTTGATACACCCTATTATTATTTTTCGTATATTTGTATGAAATTATGTAGTACTATATTTTGGACTACAGAACAAGTTGAAAAAACATAGTAACTAATATTATATAATTACAAACTACACTACAATGGACAATGTAAATGTACAGCAGTTGCAGGATGTGGTTATCCGTTTCTCGGGTGACTCAGGTGACGGTATGCAGCTTACCGGAACTCTTTTTGCAGACACATCTGCACTGTTTGGTAACGGAATTTCTACATTCCCAGACTATCCCGCAGAGATTCGCGCACCTCAGGGTACCGTAGCAGGTGTATCTGGCTTCCAGGTACATATCGGCTCAAGCCGCGTAGACAACCCAGGTGACTACTGCGATGTTCTCGTAGCTATGAACCCAGCAGCTCTTATCGCTAACCGCAAGTGGTTGAAGCCTTCTGCTACTGTTATCATCGACGGCGACACAATGAACGAGGATAACATCACAAAGGCCGGCTTCAAGACTATGGATCCTATTGCAGAGCTTGGTTTGGAGGGCTTTAATGTTGTAATCCCAGACATTACAACCATGACCAAGGAGGCGTTGAAGGATACAGGTATGGATAACAAGGCGATGGTTAAGTGTAAGAACATGTTCGCTCTTGGTATCGTATTCTGGATGTACAACCGCCCAGATGACTTCGCTAAGAAGTTCCTTGACTCAAAGTTTGCGAAGAAGAACCCACTTGTTGCTGAGGCTAACAAGAAGGTTATCGAGGCAGGATATAACTACGCAGCTAACACACATCAGTTTGCCAACAACTATACAGTAGCTCCAGCAGATTTGGAGAAGGGCGTATATCGTTCAATCAACGGTAACACCGCTACCGCATGGGGTTTCTGTGCTGCATCTGAGAAGTCTGGTCTTCCACTCTTCTGTGGTTCATACCCTATCACACCAGCTACCGTAATTCTTGAGGAGTTGGCAAAGCGTAAGGACCTTGGTGTTAAGACCGTACAGGCTGAGGATGAGATTGCAGGTATCTGTACATCCATCGGTGCTGCTTACGCTGGTAACTTCGCCGTAACAACAACTTCAGGTCCTGGTATTTCACTCAAGAGTGAGGCTATGGGTCTTGCAGTTATGGCTGAGCTTCCATTGGTTGTTGTTGATGTTCAGCGTGGTGGTCCATCTACAGGTCTTCCTACAAAGACTGAGCAGAGCGACTTGAACCAGGCACTTTATGGCCGTAATGGTGAGTGTCCAATGGTTGTTATCGCAGCTTCATCACCAAGCGACTGCTTCCACTATGCATTCATGGCTGGTAAGATCGCTATGGAGCACATGACTCCTGTAATGTTGCTTACTGACGGTTTCATCGCAAATGGTTCTGAGCCATGGAAGATTCCATCAATGAGCGAGTACCCAGCAATCGTACCTCCAATCGTAGCGCCACGCGCTGAGGGTGAGGGCGACTTCATGCCATACGAGCGCAACGAGAAGCTTGCTCGTGGTTGGGCATTCCCAGGTAAGGAGGGTCTTGAGCACCGTATCGGTGGTTTGGAGAAGGACCGTCTTAAGGGTAGCATTTCACATGACCCTAAGAACCACCAGGAGATGGTTACTACTCGTCGCCGCAAGGTTGAGCTTGTTGCTGAGGAGTTGCCAGAGTTGGAGGTATTTGGTGCTAATGAGGCAGATGTACTCGTAATTGGTTGGGGCGGTACTCGTGGTCACCTTCACAGCGCTGTTAAGCAGCTTCAGGACGAGGGCAAGTCAGTTGCACACCTTCACTTCAACTACATCTACCCATTGCAGAAGGGTGTAGAGGATATCTTGAAGCGCTACAAGCGTATCGTGGTATGTGAGCTCAACGAGGGTCAGTTTGCAGGCTACTTGCGTCAGCAGTTCCGCGATGTTGTTATCGAGTCATACGGAAAGACTGAGGGTCAGCCATTTACCGTTATCGAGATTAAGGACAAAGTTAACTCAATGTTATAAACCAACACCACATTAAATAACTCAAAAATTATGGCAGAATTTAAGTATACTCCCGCTGATTTCAAGAGCGATCAACAGGTAAAGTGGTGTCCAGGTTGTGGCGACCACGCCATCCTTAACGCAGTGCAGCGCACTATGCCTGAGGTAGCTGATGCTCTCGGCAAGCCACACAACAAGTTCACTTTTGTGTCTGGTATCGGTTGCTCATCACGCTTCATCTACTACATGAAGACCTTCGGCTTCCACACCATCCATGGTCGTGCGAACGCAATTGCTACAGGTATCAAGACTGCAAACCCAGATCTTTCTGTATGGGTATGTACTGGCGACGGTGACTCTTTGGCTATCGGTGGTAACCACTTCATCCACGCTATCCGTCGTAACATCGACCTCAATGTAATCTTGTTCAATAACGAGATTTACGGTTTGACTAAGGGTCAGTACTCACCAACAACTAAGCTTGGTAAGATTACAAAGACCTCTCCATTTGGTACTGTTGAGAAGCCATTCACCCCAGGTGAGTTGGTTATCGGTGCTAAGGGTACATTCTTCGCTCGTACTATCGATCAGGAGGTTATGCTTACTAAGGAGTGCTTGTTGGCAGCAGCTAAGCATAAGGGTATGGCAGTTACTGAGGCTTTAGTTAACTGTATGATCTTCAACGATAAGACACACGCATTGTTTGCTGGTGACAAGGCTACTCGTGAGGAGAACACTATCCACTTGGTACATGGCGAGAAGATGCTCTTCGGCAAGGATAAGCAGAAGGGTTTGGTATTTGAGAACATGAAGCTCAAGGTGGTAACTATTGGCGAGGAGGGCTACACTCTTGATAATGTACTTACTCACGATGCTAAGTGTGCTGATACTACATTGCACTCAATGCTTGCAGCTATGAAGTACCCAGAGTACCCAGTTGCAGTAGGTGTTATCCGCGATGTTGATGACGAGAATGTATACGACATCAAGGTACAGCAGCAGGTTGAGGAGGTTAAGGCAACTGCTAAGATTAAGTGTGTTGACGACCTTCTTCGTTCTGGTCAGACTTGGGAGATTAAGTAACAATCTACTCAAATCATAGTATAGAGGCTGGCTTTTTAAGTCAGCCTCTATTATTATATATTATATAAGTATCCTCTACACCTCTCTTTATGCAAGATATAGAGAAACATCTTATGCAAATTCAATATTTATTTGTACCTTTGTGGGAATGGGAAAGTTATGGAGCATAATTCCGCATGAGTTCCGTCGTCCGACACTCGGTGTTGTGGCGACTATACTTCTGCGCGCAATACTCAACTTCGTTGGTGTCGCTACGCTTATTCCCGTATTGTTACTGGTAATTAACAGCGAGAATATTGCATCATCGGAGTATCTTTCAACACTTTACAATACACTAAACCTTAGCACATACCAGCAGTTTGCAGTGGTTGTATGCATAAGCGTTGTAGCAATACTTCTTGTGAAGAATATTGCAATAATGCTACTCTATCGTTCAGAGCGCAACTACACCTTTTCACTTTATAAATATCTATCAGAGAGACTCTACAGAGGTTACTACAATCGAGGTTTGGGCTTTATCAAACAGAGTAACACCGCAGTGCTTAACCGCAATGTAAATGTTGTAAGTTTGATATTTGTCACAGGAGTATTAAAACCTATCGCCACAATCCTTGGCGAGGGTCTACTTATGTTGCTTATCTTTATTGCACTACTACTCTACTCCCCTATTGTAGCACTTATTGCAATGGGATTGTTTATGCCTATAGCTGTGGCCTTCTACCTATTGATGCGCCGCAAGCTCAACGCTATAGGCGAGAGGGAGAATGTTGCACAGCGCACAAAAGGACGCATAGTAGCAGAGACTTTTAGAGGTTATGCAGATATTGAGATAGGAGGTGCTTTTCCATTGAGTTATAAGCATTTCAGCGAAGCTATGGACGAGGTAATTAAACTCCGCAAGCAACATGCTACTATAGGCATGCTACCTCAGATGTTTACAGAAGTTGGCCTTGCCTTGGGACTTACGACACTTATTATCCTAAGCCTTAGCGGAGCAACAGAAAATCTCACTCTACTTCTTGGTATATTCGCTATTGCCGCTGTGCGCCTACTACCATCCCTACGCACAATCATGGCAAGCTGGAGCTCAATACGCTACAACCGCTATACCATCGATACACTTACCGAGTGTACGGACGAACAACTAACTCCTATCACCGATAGCAACGAGCGTATAAGTTTTAGCCACAATATTGAGCTTCGCAATATTGCATTTAGCTTCGAAGATGCAACAACACCACTACTAAGAGAGCTATCGCTCACCATAAACAAGGGCGAGCGCGTAGGTATAAAGGGAGCATCGGGCGTTGGTAAGACCACCCTATTCAACCTTATCTTGGGTCTATATCGTCCTACGGCTGGCGCTATTTATATTGATGGTGTGGAACTCAATGAGAGTAATATCCGCAAGTGGCAAAATAGCATTGGCTATGTATCGCAATCTGTATTTATCACAGACGGCTCACTAGTTGAAAATATTGCCTTTGGTTGTGAGAGTGATAACATAGACTACAACCGTGTAAATGAGGTTATTGAACTCGCTAATCTCAAGGAGTTCATAAACACACTTCCACAAGGAATCCACACACACATTGGCGAACAGGGTTCAAAAATATCTGGTGGTCAGCGCCAGCGTATAGGTATCGCCCGTGCCCTCTATAAGAACGCGGATATACTTCTATTTGACGAGGCTACATCATCGCTAGACAACACCACCGAGGAGAGCATAAATAATGCTATTAGCGACTTGGCCAATAGCAACCGTTCGCTTACAATCGTGGTCATCGCCCACCGAGAGAGTTCGTTGGAGTATTGCGACCGCATAATAACGCTACAGTAATGAGTAAGTACGACTATATTATAGCAGATATACGCCTACGCAGCGATAGGGATATTGTTCAGCTAGGACTGCGTAGCTTTGCCCCCTTTGCAACATCTGTAAACGATACCACGGCAGAGTGCACACTCCACTTTGAACAAGAGATCAAGCATTGCGAACAGAGGTATAAAATATCGGAGTCTTACATTGCCGAGACGGATGCAGATAGTTATTTTTACGCTACCGAGAACGGCTATCTATATACTATAACTCGTCGCTGCGATGCATCGAGAAGCTACAGGCTAAGCATAGACAAAGAGACAAAGTGTATAACCACAGACATTGAACCTCAGAGCAATATAGACCTTGCAATACTCCGCTTTGGAATCTGGGTAATGTTAGGCGTAGTACTTGCAGAGCATAAGGCTATTGCTATACACTCATCGACAATCGTATCTGATGATCGTGGCATACTATTCCTTGGAGAATCGGGAACAGGTAAGAGCACCCACACCCGACTCTGGAGGGAGAATATTGAGGGGGCAGCTCTTCTTAATGACGACTCACCTATAGTGCGCATCATTGACGGAGAAGTGCGCGTCTACGGCTCACCATGGAGTGGCAAGACAGCATGCTACAAAAATGAGTACTACCCCGTTGCAGGCTTTTGTCGCCTTGCACAAGCACCTCATAACAAAATTAAGCGGCTCCAACCGCTATTAGCTATTGGAGCACTACTACCCTCTTGTCCTCCGATATTTGCCCACGATGAGTATCTGCAGGACCATATATGCTCAACCATTGGCGACATAGTCCAGAGTGTCGGCGTATATAGATTAGAGTGTCTACCTAATAGCGAGGCGGCCGAGCTATCCTATAACACAATTATTCGAGGATGAGTAAGATTGCAGAGATAACCACAAAGAGCATTGAGGATATTGTCGAGGTTGGACAGCTCTTTAAGATCGTGGTAACAGGATATAGCATGCTACCACTACTTGGACTGAGAAGAGATACTATCATTCTTCGCCGTATAGATGATAACGAAGATATATCGGGTCGCATAGCGATGTTCCGCAATGAGAAGGGACATATCGTTGTGCATAGGGTCATATCTGTAGATAATAACATGGTTACACTGCGCGGAGATGGCAACCTATATCAAGTCGAGCAGTCTCCACGCACAGAGATCATCGCCCTCCTGGAGAGTGTAATACGCGAAAACGGCAAAGAGGTAAGTTGCACTTCAAAGCAGTGGCACCGCAAAGAGCGCAGATGGCTTGCACTACCTCTGTGGATGCGCAGATATATACTTGCGATAATTCGCAGATGGTGCGACTTTAGAGATAAATAAAATTAAGCAATATGGATATTCGAATTGGTCAAGGTTACGATGTACACGCCCTTGCAGAGGGTCTACGATTGGTACTATGTGGCATCGAAGTGGAACATACAAAGGGCTGTGTAGCTCACTCCGATGGTGATGTTGCTATACACGCGCTATGTGATGCACTCCTTGGAGCTTTAGCCCTTGGAGATATAGGTAAACTATTTCCTGATAGCGATGCGCAATATAAGGGCATCGACTCAACAAAACTACTAAGTATCGTTGTTGATAATGTGACCGAGAGAGGATACAGCATAAGCAATATCGACCTTACCATTGCCATGCAACGCCCAAAACTCCGTCCACATATCGACAATATGCGTGAGCGCCTTGCCGAGGTTATGCATATAGATGTAGATAGAGTCTCAGTCAAGGCAACCACTACTGAGCGCTTGGGCTTTGAGGGTCGCGAGGAGGGTGTATCAGCCACAGCCGTGGCACTGCTTATCAAGGCATAATATGAACATTGAGGAGACACGCGATTTCTGTCTAAGCTTACCATATAGCGAGGAGACCCTACCTTTCGATGATAGGATTCTGGTCTATAAGGTAGCTGGGAAGATGTTTGCTGTCACGGACCTTGAGCAGAGTGATCGCGTAGTAGTAAAGTGCGACCCAGATATCGCCATTGCACTTAGAGATAGGTACGAGGAGATAAGCGCAGCGTGGCATATGAACAAGCGCCATTGGAATGCAATACAACTCAATGGAGACCTTAGCGAGAGTTTTATCTTTCGACAGATATATAACTCCTACGTGCTTGTCATAAAGAAGAATGTTACGCCTGTTGCCCTACGCCGCGAGGTGCTCTCTGTGGTTGAAAGCATGAATTTAGCACACCTAAATATCGCCAATAGCGATTTAGAGGATATTTAATGCAAAAAGTTGCTTAAAAATTTTGCAAAATAGAAAAAAGTGTATATATTTGCACCCGATTTGGTAATCAAATCAAATGGTGGATGTAGCTCAGTCGGTTAGAGTAGAGGATTGTGGTTCCTAAGGTCGTGGGTTCGAATCCCATCTTCCACCCTTAATTAAGGATGCGTGGCTCAAAAGGCCACGCTTCTCATAGGTAATAATCTCTTTTCGAAGAGAGTGTGGCTCGGATGGTGGAATAGGTAGACACGCCGGACTTAAAATCCTGTGGGCAGAAATGCCCGTACCGGTTCGACCCCGGTTCCGAGTACAACCAAACTCTGCAAGTCATTGAAATTCAATACTTGCAGAGTTTTTCTTTTTATCAAAATCTCAAAAATGGTCACTTTTGGTCACCACTCTGCAAATAGGTGACCATTTTT
>JAFYRL010000104.1 GCA_017546975.1 Alistipes sp. | reverse complement strand
CACTCTCGCGCAGGTTCTATCAGAAGCACGGCGTGGAGCATATTGTCGAGGGTTTGGATAGCTGGTCTACGACACATGGCGAGAGGGTTATGGAGTCGAGCTACTGCATACGCCGCGAGATTGGTGAGTGTCTGAAAAAGGACAGCAAAATCCACGACAGACTATATATCGAGCACGGCCGTCATCGCTATCTGCTCGACTTTGACTGCAAAAAGTGTAGAATGAATCTTGTTGACTGTTCAACTAAAATGGAACGCTAATGATAAAGCAACTAACCCCAAATATCCCTGATTACGAGCTTCTTGACACCGGTGAGGGCGAGAAGTTGGAGCGTTTTGGTGCCTATGTAGTACGCCGTCCTGAGCCACAGGCGATATGGCGTAAGAGCCTCAAAGAGTCGGAGTGGCTAAAGGCTGATGCTTCGTTCTTGCGCGATAGCAAATCCGAAGAGCGTGGCGAGTGGAAGCTCAAACCGCAAATGCCGTCGCGCTGGACAGTGCGCTTCGATTATAAGGCTATGCACCTAAATATGCGTTTGGCGCTGACCTCATTCAAGCATGTGGGTATCTTTCCTGAGCAGTCGGCTAATTGGGAGTTTATCTATGACACTATCGAGGAGCTTAAGGCTAAAGGTATCGAGCGTCCAAAGGTTTTGAACCTCTTTGCATATACGGGAGGTGCTACCTTGGCAGCGCGTGCTGCAGGAGCAGATGTTACGCATGTGGACTCTGTTAAGCAGGTGGTGACATGGTCGCGCGAGAATATGGAGGCTTCGGGCTTGGATGGTGTGCGATGGATTGTTGAGGATGCCACAAAATTTGTGGAGCGCGAGGTGCGCAGGGGTAATAAGTATCACGGCATTATTCTCGACCCTCCAGCTTACGGGCGTGGCGCGAATGGAGAGAAGTGGGTGTTGGAGGATGACATCTGCAACATGTTGGAGTGTTGTGCAAAGCTACTCGAAAAGAGTGATGCTTTCCTTGTTTTTAACCTCTACTCTATGGGTCTATCTTCGATGTTGGCACGCACAGCGGTACATCAGGCCTTTGGTGCGCCTAAGGCAGAGCAGATGGGAGAGCTCTACTTCGAGGATAGAAGCCATAAGCAGATACCTTTTGGTACATACTATCGTTTTAGAAGGTAGTTTGCGGTCTCTGTTTTTCTATTGTAAAGTGTTGAAAAGATGATAAATGAAGATATTTTAGCGGGTCTTAGTACCTCACAACGAGAGGCTGTTGTTAACTACGACGGTCCCTCGCTTATTATTGCGGGTGCAGGCTCTGGTAAGACGCGTGTGCTTACAACGCGTATAGCATGGATGCTGGCACAGGGTGTCTCACCCAGCTCTATCCTCGCCTTGACCTTTACCAATAAGGCGGCACGCGAGATGCGTGAGCGTATCGAGAAGTTGGTGGGTACACAGGCACGCTATATCCGTATGGGTACCTTCCACTCGGTCTTTGCCCGTATACTTAGAGAGAACGCCGCAAAGTTGGGCTACCCAGAGAGCTATACGATATATGAGCCTACGGATGTTAAGAACCTCATCAAGACCATCGTTAAGGATATGAACCTCTCGGAGGAGAGGTATAAGCCTCAGGCTGTGGCTGCGCGTATCTCCATGGCCAAGAACTGCCTTGTGACCCCCGCAGCATATAGGGCAAATGCTGTGCTTGTTGGTGAGGATAGAGAGGCTAAGATGCCAGAGTTGGTAGATATATATGCCGAGTATTGCACTCGTTGCAAGCGTAATGGCGCTATGGACTTTGATGATTTGCTTCTACAGACCAACATCCTGCTTAGGGATGCCCCAGAGGTGTTGGAGCAGTATCAAAATCAGTTCAAGTATTTGCTTGTGGATGAGTATCAGGATACCAATATGGCGCAGTATATCATCGTGCGTCGTTTGGCACTTAAGCACTCGAATGTTTGTGTTGTGGGTGATGATGCTCAGAGTATCTACGCCTTTCGTGGTGCTAAGATTGAGAATATCCTCTCGTTCCAGCGAGACTACCCAACGACTAAGGTATATAAACTTGAGCAGAACTACCGCTCTACGCAGACCATTGTTGAGGCGGCAAACTCGCTTATTGCCCATAACTCGCGCCGCTTGGAGAAGAAGTGTTTCTCAGCAGCCGAGAAGGGTGAGAAGATTAAGTTGGTGCGTGTTGTTGAGGATAGCTACGAGCCTGTAGAGGTGGCTATGGATATCAAGGATAGGGCGCGTGAGGGTGCTGAGTGGCGCGACTTTGCCATTCTCTATCGTACAAATAAGCAGCATGGTCTCTTTGAGGCGGCACTATCACGCCGTGGCATACCATACAGAGTCTATAAGGGTATGTCGCTCTTGGAGCATAAGGATGTGCGTAACATGATTGCCTATCTTAGTGTCATCCTCAACCCTAATGATGATGAGTCCTTCAAGCGAATAATCAACTATCCTGCTCGTGGTATTGGAGATACAACTATAGCGCGCATCGCGGAGATTGCAAAGCAGAAGAACACCTCTATGTGGCATGCTGTCGATGAGTTGGTGCGTGGCGCAGAGGTGTTGGGTCAGGTTGAGAAGGTTGTGGTGCGTAAGGTGGCAGACTTCGTGAAGATGATAAATGAACTCTCGGCAATGCGTGTAGAGATGGGAGTATGTGACTTCGCTAAGGAGGTTATGCTTCGCTCGGGTATCCTTCACGAGTTGGAGAAGGAGAAGAAGCCAGAGAACGACACCGCCAAAGATTACCTTGACCAGCTACTTGCAATGATGAGCTCCTATGAGGATGAGTGCGATAGAGAGATGGATGAGGGTCTTAGAGAGACTACCGAGACGCCTACAATTGATGAGTGGATGCAGAATATCATGCTTCAGACAGACCAGGACTCGGAGGATGATGGCAATAGGGTAACGCTTATGACAGTACACTCGGCCAAGGGTTTGGAGTATGACTATGTCTATATCGTAGGTATGGAGGAGGGACTCTTCCCTTCATCACGCACTGTGGAGTCTGTGCAGGAGTTGGAGGAGGAGCGACGACTGATGTATGTTGCTATTACTCGCGCTAAGAAGGCAGCGATGCTCTCCTTCTCGGAGCTTCGCCGCGTATGGGGTAAGACCGAGAATACATCGCCAAGCCGTTTCCTTAAGGAGATAGATGCTGAGTGGCTGGATGCGAACTTCGATATTGAGGAGCTTTCGGGTCGTAACCGTTGGGAGAGAGCTATGGATGAGGCACGCCCTAAGTTCGAATCACTCAAGAGCAAATATAATAATACGCCTCGAGGAGCTGCGTCGCAGAGTACTTCGCCACAGCGTCCACGCCCCGAGATCATAGCAACGCCTAAGCCTTTGGATCCTGCTCGTAGTGGCATGCGCTCTTTGGGAGCACGCCCAAATGAGGGAGCAGCGAGTGGTGCTGTTGCAGATTGTGACTATCGTGTTGGTGAGCGTGTGTCACATCCAAAGTTTGGTGCTGGCGTAATTGAGCGTATCGAGCCATTGACAACAGATAATAAGGTTGTTGTTCAGTTCGACAGCTACGGTTCAAAGACGCTGCTTGCTAAGTTTGCGAAACTTACAAAGTTGTAAAGATATGGAGGAGGTGCTACTATCGGTGGTTATGACCACCTATAACCATGAGCGCTATATCGCTACGGCTATAGAGAGTGTCTTGCGTCAGCAGACAGATTTTCGTGTAGAGATTGTCGTGGGCGAGGATTGCAGCACCGATCGTACGCTGAATATTGTTGAGGATTATCAGCGTATGTATCCCGATTGCGTGCGTGTGGTCACCTCAGAGGAGAATGTGGGGTGGCGTAAGAACTATCGCCGCACGATTGAGGCGGCAAGGGGAAAGTATATAGCCCTGCTCGACGGTGATGATTACTTCACTCACCGCAAGAAGCTACAATTACAGATAGAGCTATTGGAGGCTAACCCCGATGTAGGTATGTGTTATACCCGTTCGGAGCGTGTGGATGAGGAGGGTAACACCACAATATATCCTGAGGGCGAGTGTCACACCTCGTTGGAGGCGATGCTTAGGCGTAACCCTGCCGAGAATTGTACGGTTGTGGCGCGTAAGGAGCTTGTTATGCGCTATTATGAGGAGATACGCCCTGAGGAGCATCCTGAGTGGCTCACTGATGACTTGCCTATGTGGTTGTGGTTTGCAGCGAATAGCCGCTACATGGCTATCGACTGCCCAATGTCGGTGCATAGAGTATTGAAGTATAGCGTTAGTCATAATCCAGATTACCGCAAGAAGATAGCCTTTGTGGACTCGTTGTCGGATATAAGTATCTGGTATGATGAGCGTTATAATGGCGGCAGGCTAAGCCCTGAGTTGCGACTTGCAAAACATAATACAGCGCTATGGGTACTATCCTATAACGGCTCTATCGTGGAGTATATACGACGCTGGCATAGGGATGTTAAGGAGTATGCACCTTTGAAGAGGAATAAGGCCTCATACGGACTATTCGTTAAGAAGGTGTGTTGGCGTATGTGGAAAAAACGTAGTAGGTAATGACAACAAAGGAGAGATATAGCAGGGTTATAGAGTACTTCTCTGTGGCTATGCCCACGGCGGAGAGTGAACTAAATTTTCGTAACCCTTTTGAGTTGTTGGTTGCAGTGGTGCTCTCGGCGCAGTGTACAGATAAGCGCGTAAACCTCACCACACCAGCGCTTTTTGAGGCTTACCCAACAGCCGAGGCTATGTCTAAGGCTACGGTGGAGGAGATTTACGACTATATAAAGAGTATTTCCTACCCCAATAATAAGGCTAAGCACCTTAGCGCATTATCGCGTCAGATTGTTGAGAAGTTTGGTGGTGAGGTGCCAAGTGACCCCGATGATTTGCAGTCGTTGCAGGGTGTGGGTCGTAAAACCGCAAATGTTGTAGGTGCTGTGCTTTGGGGCAGAGAGGTTATGCCTGTTGATACGCATGTCTTTCGTGTGGCGGCACGCATAGGTCTTTCGCGCAATGCCAAGACGCCACTTGCCACAGAGCGACAGTTGGAGAAGGGCTTTCCAAGCGAGTTACTTCCTATCGCGCACCATTGGCTTATACTTCATGGCAGATATGTATGTCTTGCTCGTAAGCCTAAGTGTGGGGAGTGCGGAATTACAGATGTATGTAAATATTATAAAGAGAATAACAGACTATGAGAATAGTACTACTTTTATTGCTATTGATAGGTGCTTCGTGTACCAATCCGCAATACTCATCTATAGATACGCCACCAACTCCTAAGCCAAGTAATAGTAGCGAGGTTATCTCCTATATAGATAAGCGCCTTGAGGAGGAGTACTATTGGCTGGATGAGGTTATGGAGCGAAGAGCCTATTTTGACCGTAGTCTATCATGGGATAAGTATCTTACGCATGCACTATCGAAGCTCAAGACCAACGGCGATGATGGATATTACAATAGTCAGGGACAGCGTGGCTACTACTCCTACATTAGGGAGCTAAGCTCGACAACGCGTGCCGAGGTGGTGGGCTTTGGTATCGTGTTACACTATACCATTGTTGTCATAGATAGTGATAATCGTAGGTATGGCTTTGTTGTTGATGCAGTATATCCTAACTCACCTGCCGATATGGCGGGCTTGCAGCGCGGCGATATAATCACAATGGTCGATAGTAGGTACTTGGATAGTAGTAACTATGTATCAATGTTCAACGGCATAGTGTCAAATAAGCTATCAAGTGTAAAAATCGACTATCTTCGCCGTACGGAGGGTAATGCCACCTATACGATAACACTCGGCAAGGGGGCATATCACGAAACGCCTGTGGTCTATAGCGATGTTATAGAGTTGGATGGCAACGGGAAGAAGATTGGCTATCTGGTATATATGGGCTTTGAGAGCGAGTATGACGAGGAGCTGTTGGGTGTGCTTAATAACTTCGCTGCTCAGGGTATAGGGGAGCTTATTCTCGACCTTAGATGCAATGGCGGAGGTTCGTTATATTCGGCAATAAAGCTCTGCTCTGCCATAGTGCCAAGCGTGTATGAGGGTCAGACACTCTGCTCTGTAACGCGAAATAAACGCAATGCAAAGATGCCTGAAAAGAGTGAGTTTGTACTTAGCGATACGGGTACAGTGCTTAATCTTGAGCGTCTAACGGTTATATGTTCCGAAAATAGTGCTTCGGCATCCGAGTTGGTTGTCATGGGTCTTAGGGGTTTAGACTTCCCTGTAAGGCTTATTGGCCAGACTACCGAGGGTAAAAATTGCGGTATGGATGTTACGCATAAGAAGATTGGTAACAAGGAGTATGAATATGCTCCAATTACCTTTATGTGCTTTAATGCCAAGGGCTTTGGTGATTGGGGTGATGGTATTGTGCCAGATGTGGACCTCACTACGGAAAATATGTATGGCGTAAGTGATGAGTATTATCCTCTGCCATACGCAGATTGGGGTGATGCTAATCGCGATATTGCCCTTGCTGTAGCCTTGGTGGATGTTGCGGGAGGTAAGTTATCCACTTCAACGCGAGCTATGTCGCACCACGATTTGACTATTGCCACAAAAATAGCTCGTCCTGTGTCAGGCATAAGAGTATATGATGGGTTGAATGTTATGAAATAATTGCTTAACTTTGCAATATATATCAACTTATAGGCGTTAAAAGAGAACAAATACAAATAGATACATGAACGAAGTAGTAAACATTAAAGAGCTAAATGCTCACATTCAGGAGGAGTCGGTCTTTGTTGATACGCTACGCAAGGAGATCTCTCGTGTTATCGTAGGTCAGCAGCATCTTATCGACACCCTTCTTATCGGACTTCTATCAAATGGTCACATACTATTGGAGGGTGTCCCAGGCTTGGCAAAGACCCTCGCTATAACCACCCTCTCGAAGGCTGTGGATGCTAAGTTTGCCCGCATACAGTTCACTCCAGATCTGTTGCCTGCCGACCTTATTGGTACACTTATCTACTCGCAGCGTAACGAGGAGTTTACCGTGAAGCATGGTCCTATCTTTGCAAATTTCATCCTTGCAGATGAGATTAACCGTTCGCCAGCAAAGGTTCAATCGGCACTCTTGGAGGCTATGCAGGAGGGTCAGGTGACTATCGGTGATACCACCTATCCACTACCTAAGCCATTCCTTGTGCTTGCGACACAGAACCCATTGGAGCAGGAGGGTACATACCCACTGCCAGAGGCACAGGTCGATCGTTTCATGCTTAAGGCAAAGATCTCATACCCTAAGCGTGCCGAGGAGTTGGATATCATCCGTATGAACCTCTCGGGCGCAGGTATGCCGGAGGTAAATAGGGTTATCACACCGGAGGATATCATGCGTGCAAGAGAGGTGGTAAACAAGGTCTACATGGATGAGAAGATTGAGCGTTATATCATCGATATCATCTTCGCTACACGCGAGCCTGCGGAGTACCGCCTGCAGCATATCCAACCATTTATCGCCTATGGAGGTTCGCCACGAGCTAGTATTGCGTTGGCTAAGGCGGCGCGTGCATACGCCTTTATTCAGCGTCGTGGCTATGTTATCCCTGAGGATGTGCGTGCTGTATGCCATGATGTCTTGCGCCACCGTATAGGTCTTACTTATGAGGCTGAGGCAGAGAACATCACTACAGAGCAGCTTATAACCGAGATTTTGAATAATGTCATAGTGCCATAATGCAGAGCCACGACGAGGATATATTGAAGCGCGTAAGACGCATCGAGATAAAGACACGCGGTCTCTCTGACGAGATATTTGCAGGTAAGTACCATACGGCCTTTCGAGGTCGAGGTATGTCATTTGCCGAGGTCAGGGAGTATCGTGTGGGCGATGATGTGCGCGATATCGACTGGAATGTCACTGCTCGTTCAGATAGGGCACATGTCAAGGTCTATGAGGAGGAGCGAGAGCTTACGATGATGCTCCTTGTCGATGTGTCACCCTCGCGTATGTTTGGCTCGGAGAGCATAACCAAGAAGAACCTTATCACCGAGGTTGCCGCAACATTGGCATTCTCGGCATCTAAGAATAACGATAAGGTGGGTTGTATCCTCTTTTCGGACCATATCGAGAAGTTTATACCGCCAAAGAAGGGTCGTAGTCATATCTTGATGATTATCCGTGAGTTGGTAAGCTTTAAGCCTACGGGTAAGGGTACGAATATCTCTGAGGCGTTGCGTTACTTGGTTGGTGTGAACAAGAAGCGTACTACATCGTTCCTTCTCTCCGACTTGGTGAATGCTAAGGAGGATATGCCAAAGTTCGAAGATGCCCTCAAAATTGCATCATCGAAGCATGACCTTATGGCTATACATATCTTCGATAAGCGAGATAGGGAGTTGCCCGATGTAGGCATTATCGAGATGGAGGATGCCGAGACGGGTGCTACGGAGTGGGTGGACACCTCGTCACGCCGTGTGCGAGAGTTCTGGCGCCAAAGCTATGAGGAGCGTACGGCAAAGATGTCACGCCTGCTTACGCATAACCGTGTAGATGTGGCAGAGGTGGCAACGGATGGTGACTATGTTGTGGAACTTATAAAGATGTTTAAGAAACGATGAGAGTACTCCGCAAAATATATAGACTCTTGGCGGTTGTCGTAGCAATGTTATGCGTTAGCGTTGCTATGGCAGAGCAGCCAACAATCTCTGCTCGTTTCTCGAAGGATAGTGTCGAGGTGGGAGATTGGGTGGAGTATATCATTGATATTGAGAAGGATCGTGCTACACAGATAGGCGTGCCTCTCTTTGGTGATAACCTATCACCTAAGGAGCGTCGCGAGGAGGCTAAGGCTAAGCAGTCGATGTCCACATACGAGAAGTACGACGAGGATATATTTGAGCTTGTAGAGGATTACCCGCTCGATACTATCAATATTGATGGCCGTAAGCTACACCTCCGTAAACGCTATCTTTTGGCGGTCATGGAGACAGGAGTTATCCCTATGCGCCCCGCTATCCTATACTTTGAGAAGAATAGAGAGGAGCCCGATACACTCTATAGTGATGATACGCTACGCTTAAAGGTTGCAAGCTACATGGAGCTTGATACGACACTCTTCCTTAAGGCTGACCCTACATCTCAGCAGGGATTTGGTGTGGATAGTGAGTTAGCTGGCTCAATGCTTAAGGATGAGGGTCTCTATCAGCAGAAGAATTTGCCATTTATCTTTGCTGAGATTAAGGACTATGCCATCTACGGAACCATAGCACTTATCCTCCTTGGTCTTATTGTATGGTGGTTGGTGTGGTATCTACGCAATAAGTGGCAGGGACGCGAGCGTGTGGTGAAGCCAGCGCCAAAGCTACCACCACATGTCTTGGCTATCAAGGCGTTGGATGAGCTTAAGAATAGAAAACTATGGCAGGATGGTAAGCACAAATTATATTACTCGTCGCTTACGGAGATTCTTCGTGTGTATATAGATGGCCGTTGGGATATTGGTGCTTTGGAGATGACCACCGATGAGATTATCTCGGCACTTAGAGATGTGGAGCTTCCGCATCAGAGTCGTAGCGCCCTTATTGCTATACTCCGCACTGCTGATATGGTGAAGTTTGCCAAGGCGACGCCTGATGCCGAGGAGAATGAGCAGTCGTTTATTGATGCTTACTACTTTGTTGAGAACACTAAGAGTGTTACCGAGGAGCATAATGAGGATAAGCGAGATATAACCTTTGAAACAAAGATTGAGGAGTAATTATGTCAAAATTGACAAGATACATATCTACTGTTGTGGTGCTTGTTATGATGCTCTTTGTGGGTGTCGAGTCGCTCTCGGCACAGTATCATAAGGAGCGTAAACTTGTGCGTGAGGGAAATTCGAATTTCGAGAAGAATAACTTTAACACAAGTTTCAACCGCTATAACGAGGCGTTGGAGCATGATGCAACGAACTATGAGGCGTTGTATAACCGTGCTAATGCCTATCATCATCTTCGTCGCACAAACCCTCAGGACTCGACACTCACTGCCGAGACCACCTTCCGTCATTATGAGGCTATTGCAGCTGACTCACTTCTGTCGAAGGGACAGCGTGCCGAGGTGCTGCGTAACTTGGGCGAGAGTCTCTTTAGCGAGGAGAAGTATGAGGCGGCGTTGAATGCCTTTCGTGAGTCGTTGTTGCTAAATCCTGATGATAAGGAGACCAAGTATGATTATGTGCTGACTAAGCGTATTGTGGATCAGAAGCATCAGCAGCCACAGCAGAGCGATAACCAGCAAAATCAGAATAATGACCAGCAGCAAAATCAAGATAATAAGAACGATAACCAGCAAAACGAGGGAGATAACAATCAGGAGCAGCAGCCTGAGAACCAGGAGCAGAATCCTGAGGAACAGCCTCAGCAGCCTGAGAATGAGAAGGGTGAGGATGAGCAGAACGAGGGTGAGCAGAACGAGGGTGAGCAGAACGAGGGTGAGCAGCCTCAGCCTAAGGAGCTTAATCCCGACCAGGAGCGTATGTTGAATGCCATCCAGGCTGAGGAGGATAAGACTCAGGAGAAGTTGAAGGAGGGCGAGAAGGCTCTTATTATCCCAGGAAAGAAGAATTGGTAGAGAGTATGCAGTTTCAGAACCCAGAGATACTTTATATATTGGTGGTAATACCCGTTATTGCCGTCTACTATCTATTTGTAGGTCGTCGTCGTGCCTCGTTGCGTGTATCTACACTTGGCGGGGAGCGCATGCCACGCACACTGCGCTATTGGCTTCGAGACCTGCCTATAGTATTGCGCCTTGCGGCACTTGCAGCGCTTATTATCGCTCTTGCTCGTCCTGTAGAGGTGCACTCATCAACGGAGAGCTCAACGGAGGGTATCGATATAGTCTTGGCAATGGATATATCGGGCTCTATGCTTGCCCGTGACTTTGAGCCAGACCGTATCACAGCATCTAAGCACCTTGCATCGGAGTTCGCCTCGATGCGTGTGGGTGACCGTATCTCGGTTGTCGCCTTTGCGGGTGAGGCCTTTACGCAGTGCCCTTTAACCTCGGATAAGGCGAGTGTCGGCACTATGCTTTCGCGCCTACGCAGTGGTGTTGTGGATGATGGTACGGCCATAGGTAATGGCTTGGCAACAGCTATTAACCGTCTTAGAGAGAGTGGCTCAAAATCTAAGGTCGTGGTGTTGCTTACGGATGGTGTGAATAACCGAGGACAGATATCGCCAATCATGGCGGCAGAGATTGCCCGCGATATGGGTATTAAGGTCTACACTATAGGCGTGGGAACAAAGGGTAAGGCTCCTATGCCTGCGGTAGATATGTTTGGAAACCAGACCTATGTCATGGCGGATGTGGAGATTGATGAGCAGTTGCTTATAAATATCGCTAAGACCACAGGTGGTGAGTATTTCCGTGCTGTGGATAACGAGGCCTTGAAGCAGATATATGCCCGTATTGATGAGATGGAGAAGAGCGAAGTGCAAATCACCCACTATACATCCTACGAAGAGCTATACTTTGGCTGGTTGCTCCTGGGTCTGTTGTTGCTCGCTGCGGAGTTTGCCATGGAGCGCTTAGTGTTAAACCGTATTCCATAATTTGAGCAGCATGAGTGATCTAAATATATTTATCTTTGCAAAGCCTGAGTGGTTGTGGCTACTACTCGCTGTAGTGGCTATACCTGTGATATACCTTATGTTGAGGTTCTATCGCCGTAGTAAGATTAAGCGTTTCGGCAATGTCGCAACCGTGCAGAGCCTTATGCCTAACTACAATGGTGTGCGTGGCTGGATTAAGATTGCGCTCTTTAGCGTTGCTGTAGGTTTCCTTGCCTTGGCGCTTGCTCGCCCACAGACAGGCTCTAAGCTCCGTACAACTGAGGTTGAGGGTAGGGAGGTGGTCCTTGTTGTGGATGTCTCTAACTCGATGCTCGCCGAGGATGTGACTCCAAGCCGTATTGAGCGTACGCGCTACGCTATCTCTCGCCTTGTAGAGCGCATGAAGGAGGATAGATTAGGTATTGTAGCCTTTGCTGAGGAGGCTGAGGTGTTGCTCCCTATCACAGGAGACTATAAGATGGCAGAGGCCATGGTTAAGCGCCTAAGCCCCTCGCTTATAGCGCATCAGGGTACAGATATTGGTGAGGCGTTAGAGGTTGCGCTCCTCTCCTTTACTGAAACAACGAAGGAGTCTAAGAGCCGTGTTGTAATACTTATTACGGATGGTGAGGAGCATAATCAGCGTACTGAGGCTGCAATAGAGAGCGCTGTAGCACAGGGTGTAATGGTGTGCGCTATAGGTATAGGTACGCCTGAGGGTACGCCTCTTAAGATTGATGGAGAGCTTATCGAGGATGAGGATGGTAAAATGGTTGTGACAAAACTCGGAGAGCCACTGTTGCAGCATATTGCCGAGGCTACGGGTGGTATATATGTTCGTTCTCGAAATGAGAACTTCGGCTTGGATGATATCATCGCCCGCCTTGATGAGATGGAGTCAACACAACTTACACAGATAGCCTTTGAGGAGTATGATGAGCAGTATCAGTGGTTCTTGGGTGCTGCGCTGTTGTTGCTCCTTGTTGAGGTATTTATTATGGAGCGCCGCAATCCTCTGTTAAAGGGTGTGCGCTTGTTTGAAAGAGAGAGTAAAGATAAGAAATAATTAACCTAAAATTTAGAATTATGACAATCAGAGATTTAGAACCAAAACTTATTTGGGAGCAGTTTGATGACATTTGCCAGGTACCACGCCCTTCAAAGAAGGAGGAGAAGATTATCGCTTGGCTTATTGAGTTTGCTAAGAAGCATAACATTGAGTATCAGACCGATGAGACAGGTAATGTTGTGATGCGTAAGCCTGCAACTAAGGGCTTCGAGGATCGTCCAGCAGTTATCCTTCAGTCACACATGGATATGGTGTGCGAGAAGAATTCATCTAAGGTTTTCGATTTTGAGAATGACCCTATCGAGCCATGGATTGACGGTGAGTGGGTTAAGGCTAAGGATACAACTCTTGGTGCTGACTGCGGTATCGGTATGGCAGCAGCTCTTGCAGTGTTGTTGGATGAGAGCCTTGAGCACCCAGCTATTGAGGCGCTCTTCACTGTAGATGAGGAGACAGGTCTTACAGGTGCTTTCGGTCTTGGCGAGGGTATGCTTACAGGTAAGTACCTCATCAACCTCGATTCTGAGGATGAGGGTGAGATCTTCATCGGTTGCGCAGGTGGTGTAGACACTGTAGCTAAGCTTGACTATGAGAGCGAGGAGGCACCTGAGGGTTATGCCTTTGTACGCTTGGAGATTGGCGACTTGCTTGGTGGCCACTCAGGTGACGATATTGATAAGGGTCGTGCTAACTCAAACAAGCTTATGGCACGCTTCCTCTACAATGCTATCGATAAGTTTGGCGTTGCTTTGGCTGAGTTTGACGGCGGTAACCTTCGTAATGCTATTCCACGCGAGGCATACGCTATCGTTGGTGTTCCAGCAGCAGAGAAGGAGGACTTTGAGGAGCGTTACTTGGAGTTTGGTCAGATGATGATGGAGGAGTTCAAGCACACAGAGCCTCGTATGCGCTTTGCTGTTAGCGATGTTGAGGTTAAGCCTACTAAGGTTATGACCAACGATGAGCTTTGCTACTTCCTTCTTGCCCTTGTAGGTCTTCCAAACGGCGTTCTTGGTATGTCTTTCGCTATGCCAGGCCTTGTTGAGACCTCATCAAACCTTGCATCTGTTAAGTTCGACACTGAGGCAGAGGTTATCACCGTAACAACATCTCAGCGTTCATCTGTTGAGAGCGCTAAGTTGTATGCTGCGCAGACTGTAGAGTCAGTATTCTATCTTGCTGGCTTCGATGTTGAGCACTCTGACGGTTACCCAGGTTGGGCTCCTAATCCAGAGTCTAAGCTCCTTGGTGAGACTGTTCAGTGCTACCGTGACCTCTTTGCTACAGAGCCTAAGGTGCGTGCTATCCACGCTGGCTTGGAGTGCGGCTTGTTCCTTGAGAAGTATCCACACTTGGAGATGGTATCATTTGGTCCAACACTTCGTGGCGTACACTCTCCAGACGAGCGTCTTGAGATTGCTACAGTGGATAAGTTCTGGAAGTTGCTTGTAGAGCTTTTGAAGCGTATAGCATAACTAAAGCATAGCTGTGGTTAGTTGCATATCCATAGTTAAAACATTGCAAAATACCAATGTCGAAATTCGTGGTCTCGGTACTGTCGAGGTATATCCCACGACGATTGAGGTAGGAAATAATTGTGTCGCTGCTCGGTGCCATATTGTTGGCA
Source organism: Alistipes sp. (assembly GCA_017546975.1). GTDB lineage: Bacteria > Bacteroidota > Bacteroidia > Bacteroidales > Rikenellaceae > Alistipes. The sequence continues at coordinate 825 of JAFYRL010000104.1, read as the reverse complement.
CTGAGGGCGACATGATTATTAAGTGCTATCATCGCCGCCATTCAGGTGATATGTTCCTCGATACTGCAAACTACTACTTAGATGCACTCAGGGTAGTGGAACTTGATGGCCGTGTGGAGTATGTAGATGTGACGCTATCACGATGGGTTGAAGGCGATGCACTCGATGTAGTGCTGTATAACGGCGATTGTGACTATGCTGCTCTTAGTCGTGCCTTTGACCGCATGGCATTCAACCATAAGAGAGATAAGGTGGTGCATGGCGATGTTAAACCAGAGAATATTGTCGTCACCACTAATGGGGAGATGCAGCTTATTGATGACGACCTTTTGCCAAGAAAGAACGAATGGGGATTTATGGCTGTAGAGTATGGTTCGTCACTATATACGCATCGTAATCGTCGTATTAGGCGTACAGATGAGTATACCGATGACTACCCTTTGGCACTTATATCAGTGCTTCTTGCAGCCATGGCCGTAGATGAACGCTGTTTCAGTTATAGCACTACCATGTCGAAGAGTGTCACTATTGCCATGGAGTTACTACATAAGGCTGGTGATACCCTACACTACAACATTGTCCTTGCTATCCAGTCATCTATTATGGGTAAGGTTGATAGGTTAGAGGAGTTGTTGGCTAAATGTGTACAATAAGGTAATGATACCAAAATAAATAGGACGACTTTGATCTGACCCCAAAAATTTGGACGGATTATTAAATAGATTTATTGGTAAAGAGTTCGGTATTGTACCGGACTCTTTCCGTTTAATTTTAGTTTAATACGGTCGTTGTTATAGTAGTTAATATACTTTCGTAACTCTCGTT
>JAFYRL010000103.1 GCA_017546975.1 Alistipes sp. | reverse complement strand
TCTCTCTCTCCTCTGTGGTCTCTTTCGTCTCTCTCGTCCCTTTTGTCTCCCTCTTCAAAAATAAAGACCCCGAAGGCGTTAACCTCAGGGGTCTTGATTTAGTGTTGTGGACTAAGCCAGCTAACGATTACAAGTTAGGGTTAATCTTTGACCACTCCTCGATAGCAGGAACGATACCCAAAGTAACCAACTCGTCACGCATCTTGCAGAGGTGTGCGTATGAAGCGTCAAGCTTAGCGATCTCCTCCTCAGTACCTACAGGCATCTTGTATGAGCAACCGTTCTGGTCAAGAACAGTATCCATAGCCATCATGATGTGGTTGTAGCGCTCGTTAGATACATAAGTACCAGCAGGGAAACGGAATGGCTCGCCACCCATTACTGAACGAATCATCTCAACTGAAAGGTAAGATGGGCTCTGGAATGATGAACGGCCGCGAAGCTTGATGATAGCAGCACCACCCTGAGTTACATCCTTCTTCATCTGCTCCCACTCCTCAGCTGGGAACTCCTCAGTGCCGATGATATCTGTAAGGTTGCGACCAGCAATCTTCACTGCGCTACCGAATACAGCCATCTGCTCACCGTGACCGCCATAAGTTGCGCAGCCCTCAATCTCAGACTGCATAACGCCGAACTTCTTAGCGAGTGCGCTCTTAAGACGAGTAGTGTCAAGACCTGCAAGAGTAGTAACCTGACCAGGCTTAAGACCAGAGTATAGCAAAGTTACAAGACCTGTAAGGTCAGCAGGGTTGAAGATGATAACAACATGCTTTACATCTGGGCAGTATGTCTTGATGTTCTTACCAAGCTGCTCAGCGATCTCGCAGTTACCCTTCAACAAGTCCTCACGAGTCATACCCTCCTTACGAGGAGCACCACCAGAAGAGATGATATACTTAGCATCCTTGAATGCCTCTGCAACATCAGTTGTAGCAGTGATGTTAACATTGTCGAAACCGCTCTGACGCATCTCCTCAGCAACGCCCTCTGGAGAGAATACATCGTAAAGGCAGATGTTGTTAGTTAGACCCATCATAAGGGCAGACTGTACCATGTTTGAGCCGATCATACCAGCAGCACCCACGATAACGAGCTTGTCATTTGTAAGAAAAGCCATAGTTTTACTCTGTTTTTTAAGTTGTTTATATAGTATTGTTGTTTTGTTTATTTGTCCTAATACAAATATCCATGCAAAATTAGAAAACATTTCAACTATATGCAAGCAAAAAGCCAATTAAATTTTCGCTATGCTAAATTAGTAACGATTAGATGTAGTGTCGCGTGACGATATTGTGGTCCAGAACTCCATTTTTCATATCCACTATTGTGTTTATAGAGGAAAAATATTATCTTTGCCTAACCAAGAGAATAATCACACTATGAAACTACTATCCAATACTCTACTTATACTCTGTATGTTGTTATGTAGCTCCAAGCTACACGCTCAGGTGGACTCCTTAGCAACCGCGCAACAGCCTATCGACAGTGTCGCAATGATGGATATCCCCAACAACCAGATATGGTACAAGGCAACCAGGAAGATTGAGCCAAGGTCCAAAGGTGCGTTTGGAGCAAAGTACCTCTCCAACGAGTGGGATGCCACGACAGGTAAGGGCGTTATAACCTTCGATGGCGATGTGCGAGGTGTGGGTGCTATGGCCTTTCAAAATCTCCGTAATATATCGAGCGTAGAGTTGCCACATACGGTGAAGATGATTGGACAGGGTGCCTTTGCCTATAGCAGTGGCATAAGAAGTGTCATCATACACGAGGGCGTTGAGACCATTGGTACAGATGCTTTCTATGGCTGCGAATGTCTGGAGAGTGTAGATATACCATCGACTATAAAGGTTGTGGGTAACTCGGCGTTTCGCGATTGCACCCATATAAAGGCTCTGCATCTGCCCGATGGTGTTGCGATGATTGGCGAAGATGTATTTAGTGGTTGCACCCGCCTTGAGGAGGTCACACTGCCATGTGGCCTTGCCGAAATACCTGCAAACACCTTCTCGAAGTGTACCTCGCTAAGGAGTATTACCATCCCAAGTGATGTCACAGAGATACACTACGATGCCTTTGAGTATTGTTCATCGTTGGAGCATGTAACCATACCGGGTGGGGTTGTAGCAATCGGCGACTACGCCTTTCAGCACTGTACAAACCTTGAGAGCATACTTCTCAGCAATAGCCTGGAGAGTATTGGCAGAGATTGTTTCTTTGGTTGTTCATCACTCCGTATGGTAGCAATCCCCGAGAGTGTCACCATGCTTGATTACAACGCCTTTGGCGGCTGCACCACGCTGATGCGTTTCTATGGTAAGTATGCTTCGGAGTGTGGTCGTTACCTTGTGCGCGATAACGAGATTATTGCCTACGCAGGTGGCTCGGGCAACGAGTTTGTTGTGCCTGAGAGCATCACTGCCATTGGCGATAACGCCTTCAATGGATGTAAAAACCTGTCAAAGCTACAACTACACGACAAAATAACATACTTTGGCGATTGCGCTCTGATGAACTGCACTGCCATCACCTCGATTGCTCTGCCTGATGGCATAGCCTATTTAGGCTACTCAGCCTTTGAGGGTTGCACCGAGCTGAGCTATGTAAATATCCCCAAAAGCATAACGCTCATAGAGAAGGATACCTTCCACAACTGCAAGAGTTTAACCTCTATAACTATACCTGATGGTGTTACCAAGATAGACTCCGAGGCATTCCGTGGGTGTGTTAACCTCAGTAGTATCAATATGCCAAACCAAGTAACAACCATCTGTGCATCGGCTTTTCGTGGGTGTACATCGTTGGAGAGTATCACACTCCCCGCAACGCTACAAACCATCGAGGAGTATGCCTTTGCCGATTGTTCGGCGCTCTGCATGCTCTACTTCATGGGTAGTGTACCTCCTACATGTGAGAGTCATCTGCTCGACCATGCGGCAAACGAGGTTGTTGTCTATGTCCCTGTGTCGGAAGATAACAGCGTGGTGGATGCCTATAGAGCTGTGGCAGAGTTAAGCGGCGCGGTAGATGCTATTATAACGCAAGAGTTGTAACATGGAGCGATTTTTGAGAATAACAAAGTAATGATTGGCATGAGCAACATAGTAAATGTTAGTGACAACTCCACGCTTTATGTAGGTAGGGTTGTTGATTTGTTGGATAGCGTACTACCAAAGTCGCGAGTCATAGTAATCACCGATGTCAACATAGACCGCCTATATCCCGACCTTGTGCATCGCTACGAGCATGTCGTTATAGGCTCTGGTGAGGCGATTAAGAGTCTTCAAACTGTGGAGATGATATATAATCGTCTTATGGCTATGGGTGCTGACCGTTCAACCTTCTTGTTGGGTATTGGTGGCGGTATCGTAACCGACATTACAGGCTTTGTGGCGGCTACATATATGCGAGGTGTGGAGTTTGGTTTTGTGTCGACCTCGTTGCTCGGTCAGGTTGATGCCTCAATAGGTGGCAAGAATGGCGTTAATGTTGCCGACTATAAGAATATGGTAGGTACATTCCTTCAGCCACGCTTTGTTATCTCGGATGTGGAGATGCTTCGTACTCTGTCGCGTAGAGAGTTCCGTGCCGGTATGGCCGAGGCGGTAAAGAGTGCTATCGTAGGTGATGCCGAATTGTTCGCTCTTATCGAGGAGCATGCCGGCGATAAGCTATACGCAGATGTTGAGACATTGAAAAGAGTCGTCTCAGGCTCTGTGGCGGTGAAGGCAGCTATCGTTGCAGAGGATGAGCGTGAGGCGGGTAGGCGTAGAGTGCTGAACCTTGGTCATACCATAGGTCATGCCATAGAGAAGACCACACATGAGCTCAACCATGGCGAGGCTGTGTCCGTGGGTATCTCTATGATTGCGCGTGCAAGTGTCAAGATGGGTATTATGGCTGAGGAGACGGCTGAGCGCATAGATACGGTGCTCCGTAGACTTGGCTTCGAGCTTAAGCTACCTGTTGCTCTATCTACAGTTTTTCGCGAGGTTAGATACGATAAGAAGAAGAGAGATAATATCTTGCGCGTTGTGATGCCTGAGAGTATTGGCTGTTGCCGAGTTGTCGATATGCCATTTGATGAATTTGAAAAGTTGTTCGTGTAGTGATGAAAAAAGTATATATATTGTTGGCTGATGGCTTTGAGTGTGTCGAGGCCTTGTCGCCTATAGATGTTATGCACCGCGCGGGTGTAGAGTTGAAGCGTGTGGCTGTGGGTCGTAACCTCGATGTTACCTCGTCACATGGACTTATGACGCTGAGGTGCGATATGCTCCTTGGTGATAGCCTTTTGGAGGATGGTGATGCCCTGATACTCCCTGGTGGTAACCCAGGCTATATCAATCTTCGTAACTCTGAGGCTGTATGCCGTGTTGTTCGCCACTATTGGGGTAGTGGCCGCCTTGTTGCTGCTATCTGTGGTGCACCTACGGTCTTGGCAGCTGCTGGCGTTGCTCATGGTCATAGAGTAACCTGCCATACAAGCGTTATTAACGATATGGGCGACTACCTATATGAGGGCGGCCGTGTTGTGGAACAAGATAACCTAATCACCGCCGCTGGTGCTGGTATATCAATAGACTTCGCCTTGGCCATTGCTGCCCGCTTAGTCGGCGCCGAGACCCTATCTCGAGTGCGTCAAGGTATGGAGGTGTAGGGTATAAAGTGAAAAGTGAAAAGTGAAAACTGAAAAGTAAGGTGCGCTTCGCGCGAGTTTTATATGCGTCGCAGACACCACACCTTTCAGTTTTCACCTTTCACCTTTCAGTTAAACAAAATGTGGAGCAAACGCTCCACATTTTGTTTACTTTCTAATCTCTGCGCCTGTCTTCTGCTCCAACTGAGTCTGGATATTTGACATAGTGCGCTCAATCTGCTTGTCGTTTAGAGTCTGGTTCTTATCCTCAAGGATAAAGCTCAAGGCGTATGACTTCTTGCCCTCAGGGAGCTTGTCGCCCTCGTAGACATCGAACAAAGATACAGACTTAAGCAACTTCTTCTCCGTAGCGAATGCGATAGAGCGGAGCTGTGAGAAGGTAACGCTCTTATTTACAAGAAGAGCCAAGTCGCGCTTAACCTCAGGGAACTTAGATAGCTCCTTGAACTGTACCTTAGACTTCTTGGTCATCTTAATAAGCTGGTCGAAGTCGATCTCGGCGAAGTATACATCCTGCTTGATGTCGAACTTCTTGCGGAGGATAGGCGATACAACACCCATGCGTAGTACCTCCTTAGGACCCTGCTTAAAGACTACGGCGTCAGCATACAAGTCGCACTCCAAGCTCTCGCACTGCAAAGCGTATAGGTCGATACCGAAGCGCTTCAAAAGCTTCTCAACCATAGCGCGGAGGGTGAAGAATGATGAACCCTCAGCCTTGCTATTCCATGATAGCTGTGTTGCAAGACCTGTAACGGTGATACCTATGCGGTAGCTCTCCTCATACTTAGCAAGCACATTCTCCTCTGAAGCCTTCTCCTGAGCAAAGGCGTAGCAGTTACCCACCTCATAAAGTTTGAGGTTGCCGTTGCGGCGGTTAACATTAAGCTCTACGGCCTCCAAAGCGTTGAACATGAGTGTCTGACGCATAACATTCAAATCCTGAGATAGTGGATTTAGAATCTTTACGCAACGCTCCATAGGGTATGATGTTGAGCCCTCGTAATATGCTGCCTTAGTGAGCGAGTTAGACATAATCTCTGTATAGCCATTAGCTGAAAGGTAGTCCGAAGCAACATTCTGCAAGCGTGCCTTATCAGGTTTTGGTGCGTATGAGAGAGTCGAGTTCACATGGTCTGAGATCTCGATGTTGTTGTAGCCATATACGCGGAGTACATCCTCGATAAGGTCTGCCTCGCGCTGAACATCTACGCGGTATGGTGGTACTGCAACCTGCAATACCTCACCCTCACGACCACGAACCTCAACATCCAAGGCGTTAAGGATAGTCATGAATGTCTCCTCAGGGATATCCTTGCCGATGAGCTTGCGAGCACGCTCCAAAGAGAACTCAAACTCGAAGTGTTTAGCTGGAGTAGGGTTGATGTCGATAATCTCAGAGGTGATGCGACCACCTGCCAACTCCTGCATAAGCATTGCAGCGCGCTTAAGTGCGTATACCTGAATATTTGGGTCGATACCACGCTCGAAGCGGAATGATGCATCTGTGTTTAGACCGAAACGCTTAGCAGTCTTGCGTACCCATACAGGGTGGAAGTATGCGCTCTCGATAAATACATTTACAGTCTCGTCAGAGATACCTGAGTCCTGACCACCGTATACACCTGCGATACACATAGGGCGCTCCGCAGAGCAGATCATAAGGTCGTTAGCTGTGAGTGTGCGCTCAACGCCATCAAGTGTTACAAACTTCTCGCCCTCAACAGCCGAGCGAACCACCACTTTCTCACCCTCAATCTTATCTGCATCGAAGGCGTGAAGTGGCTGACCAAGCTCAAAGAGAACATAGTTTGTGATATCTACGAGGTTGTTCTTTGGGTTGATACCCGCAGCGCGCAACTCATTCTGCATCCACTCTGGAGATGGTGCAATCTTACAGCCGCTAACGGTGATACCTGCATAGCGAGGAGCAGCCTCACTATTTACAACCTCTACCTCAATAGTGCGAGAGGTGTCGTCAACTTTGAAGTTCTCAACAGATGGAAGCTTAAACTCTACGCGCTCGCCACGGCTCTTAAGATATGCCGCCAAGTCGCGTGCAACACCGATGTGTGATGCTGCATCTACGCGGTTAGGTGTAAGACCAATGCCGATAAGGTAGTCGTCAGCGATGTGGAGATACTCCTTTGCAGGTGTTCCCACAACAGCCTCAGCAGGAAGCTCCATGATACCCTCATGGTTGCGGCCAATGCCAAGCTCATCCTCAGCACATAGCATACCTAGTGACTCAACGCCACGAATCTTGCTACGCTTAATCTTGAACTCCTCCTCAGAGTCGATAGGGTACAATACAGCACCTACGGTAGCGCACATAACCTTAAGACCCTTGCGGCAGTTTGCAGCACCGCAGACAATCTGCAATGGTGCCTCTGCGCCAACATCTACAGTTGTGATGTGTAGGTGGTCAGAATCTGGATGATCCTCGCATGTGAGCACCTCGCCCACAACAACACCCTTCAAACCACCCTTGATGGTCTCAATCTTCTCAAACTCCTCGACCTCAAGACCGAGCTCGGTAAGTATCTCTGCCATGCGCTCAGCCGAAAGATCAGCATCGAGGTAGCGCTTAAGCCAGTTGTAAGAAATATTCATAGTATATTGTTTTAATTATTTGCTTGCTATCTAATCAAATGTCCGTTGATTTAGCTATAATCGCACAAAGATAATAAAAATAATTAGTAATGCGTAATAGGAAATAGGGAATATTGCATTTTTTTGTAAAATGCATTGCTTGTTCGGTATGTAGATAGGGTTTTATAGCGTGCCAGCGCGATACTGTCTGACGATATATTCCAGCATCTCATCCTCACCTTCTGGGTCGTAGTGAAGTTTAAGATTATTGCCAAACATCTGGGCCAATACTTGATAGAATGTAGCGGTAACACCAGAGCGAAACTCCTTGATGATGCTAAATGCTGTGTGGTGCGTTTCGCGGTCTATGAGCTTTAGAAGTATCTTTCCCTCATAGCGTGTCATCTTCCAGAGCATAGGTGTGAGCTCCTCTTTGAGTGCCTCTTCGATAGCCTCGGTGTAGGCTTTTTTATCCTTTTTCTTACCTAATCGAGCAAGCTCCGCATCGAGGTTTTCCATGCGTCGTGCAGCCTCCTCGGCAAGAGGGTAGACCTTCTTTACCGCACGCACCATGCGTTGGTAACTCTTTAGGTCACGACCACGCTTAAATATTCTTACCTCCGATAGGTGTACACACATTGTTGAGTCTCCACGACTATCCACCTGCCAATAGACACTACGCACACCTCTAAGTGGTCGCCAGCGCTGTGCTGTCGCTGAGTCGACACCTGAGATGAGAAGTGTCAGTAGAAGTAATATGGATAGTAGTCGTTTCATACTACAAAGGTAACGATAATTGCCATAATAAGTTGTATGTAGCCAATAATTTTTTACCTTTGCATCAAAATTAAATATTTGATAATATGTTGGAGATTGGATTAAAGCATCAAAGCGTAATGCGTGTTATGGAGGGTAACACCGCAGAGTTTATAGGTTCTGGAGATATGGCAGTCCTTGCAACGCCAGCAATGGTGGCGCTAATGGAGAATGCCGCAATGCTTGCTGTGTCACTAAAGCTTGAAGAGGGTGAGACAACTGTGGGCTCAATGATTTCAACCACACACCTAAAGCCATCTAAGGTGGGTAATATGGTTAGTGCTGTTGCTGAGCTTACAGCAATCGAGGGTCGTAAGCTAACATTCAAGATTGAGGCTTATGACGGTGAAGCGCTTATTGGCGAGGGTGAGCATGTGCGCTTCATTGTAAACCGCGAGAAATTCCTTAGTAAGCTATAGTATATCGGGAATATCGGACAATTTTGCATAACCAAAATTTTGCCATTTCAAAACTTTACACTATATTTGCACCCGCTTACGAGCAACGATTGAGCTATGGTGTAATGGTAACACAGCAGATTTTGGTTCTGTTATTCTGAGTTCGAATCTCGGTAGCTCAACCATAATGCCTTTAAGGACAATTAAAACCGATAAGTTGCTCACTTGTCGGTTTTTTTTGTACGATTGAGTCGATAAATAACTATTGTATGGCATTTCCTATAGAAAACAAGTTGGTTGTTGCGGTGTCGTCATCGGCATTGTTTGACCTCTCAGAGTCGGATAGAGTATATAACGAGTGCGGCTTAGATGAGTATCGTAAATATCAGGAGGAGAATATTGATAATCCTCTCGGTAAGGGAGTTGCGTTTCCTTTTGTAAAGCGATTGTTGAGCTTTAACAATATATTCCCAGAGGAGCAACCTGTAGAGGTGGTGCTACTTTCGCGTAACTCTCCAGAGACTGGTTTGCGAGTATTCCGCACCATTAAACACTATGACCTCAATATCTCGCGTGCTTCGTTTTTCTCAGGCGAGTCGCCATACAAGTATCTCCCAGCGTTTAATGCCTCGTTGTTTCTCTCGGCTTCGGAGCGTGATGTTAAAAGAGCGTGTGATGCAGGCTATGCCGCAGGTCGTGTGTTGAAGAGTGAGGTTATGGATGATGTGTTGGATGATGAGCTACGCATAGCCTTTGACTTTGACGGCGTTATTGCGGATGACGATAGCGAGAAGATATATCAGGAGCATGGACTCTCGGCATTTCATCGTCATGAGGCAACCACTAAGGCACCTCTTGATCCAGGTCCTTTGGCCGATTTGCTTATCAAGATTTCTAATCTTCAGAAGCTCGAAATGGCACGCATGGAGGAGGGTACGGAGTATCGCCGAAGATTGAAAATATCTATCGTCACAGCGCGTAATGCTCCTGCGCATGAGCGTGTTGTGAATACATTGAAGAATTGGGGCGTTGATGTTACCGAGGCCTTCTTCCTTGGAGGTATCTCTAAGGATCGAGTACTTGAGATTATGCGCCCACATATCTTCTTTGATGATCAGATGTCGCACCTTGATCACCTCAAGAATGTCCCAGCAGTGCATATCCCAATGGGTATAACAAATGAGTAGTTTCAAGGATAGAGTAAAGAGTTTTTTAGGCGGCCTGTCATTTCGTACGGGTGTTATAATATTAGCATTGTGTGTGCCATGCTATATACTCTCTTTTGCGCAGATGGCACTGCCAATATCTGCTACGGCAAAGGGAGTTTTGTGGTTTATACTCTTTGGCCTTGCAAAGACGACACAATATGCTGGCTTGGCAATACTTGGTGTTGAGGGCTGGCGTAGAGTAAAGTCAAAATTTTTGAGAAATAAAGATACTAAAAATAATTAACCTTAAAACATGTTTGGACACATGAAACAATTAACCTATTTATTGAGGTTGTTTATGGTAATATCATGTATCTCACTATTTTGCAGTTGCGAGATTAGTGAGGGCGTAGAGGATGATATTGTACCACCACAGGAGCAGCCAAACAATCCAAATGACTCCGAGGATGACGATGAGAACAACAACCCAGACGACTCAAAGGAGGATGAGGAGAACAAAGAGGATGAGGAGCAGAAGGGTGACGAGGAGCAGAAGGGTGATGATAACACCGAGACACCTGATGAGCCTGAGAATCCAGACACTCCAGAGCAGCCAGAGAATCCTGACACTCCAGAGAATCCAGATGCTCCAGCTGGCGACACTACAATAGCTCGATGGAATGGTCTTTGGGCTGATGATAGAGCATACGATGTTGTAGGTAGCGACAAAGATTTCTACCATGAGCTTAATAGCTTCACTACACGCGTTATTGTGACATATAACGGTAATAGCGCAGTTGTAGAGTCTGCTAATAGTAGCATAAAGAGTTATATCGACGGCGCACATGTAGCCTTGGATATGACTGCTGTAAGTGGCGTTGAGGTTGTTGCTATGGGTAGCAGCTCAAATGGTAGCCTTAAGATTTATAGTGAGAACAAGTATAAGCTTACGCTCAATGGTCTTGATCTTACCTCGCAGCGTGGTCCTGCAATCAACTCGCAGGCTAAGAAGCGTGTATATCTTCACCTTGGCGATGGCACAACAAATCGTCTGACTGATTGTGCAAGCTATACTAATGACCACTACACCATTGCGGGAGCAGCTAACGAGGATAGAAAGGGTGCTCTCTTTACTGAGGGTCACATCATCCTTAGTGGCTACGGTGCATTGGTTGTGGCTGGAAAGCAGAAGCATGCTATCGTAACAGATGGATACTACTATCAGCGCCCAGGTACAACAGTTGCAGTTACCGAGAGCGTTAAGAATGGTATCCATGTTAAGGGTGATAGCGATGATAATATCGGTGTCAAGATTGAGGGTGGTGCTGTAACAGCATCAATATCTTCAACTGCGGGTAAGGCTATTAAGTGTGATATCGACCTTGTGATAAATGGTGGTAAGTTTAATTTGAAGACTACAGGTAACGCTACATACGATAGCGAGGATAAGGATACCTCATCAGCATCGTGTCTAAAGAGCGATACCAACATCTATATCAATGGCGGTAACTTGGAGCTTAGCTCAAGTGGTACAGGTGGTAAGGGTATTAGTGCTGACGCAAACTTGGAGGTTAATGGCGGCGTTATAAAAATCTCTACAACAGGTGGTCAGTATAAGTACTCGAATAGCCTTACATCATCGCCTAAGGGTATTCGTGCAGATGGTAATATAACAATCAACGACGGCTCTCTAAATATCTCTGTAACAGGTGCAAGTGAGGGCTCTGAGGGTCTTGAGAGTAAGAATACTTTGACCTTCAACGGTGGTGAGACTATCATCAACGCCTATGATGATGCTATCAATGCTGCAAAGTCAATCGTTATGAATGGTGGCAAGGTCTATGCTCGTGCTACAAATAACGATGGTATAGACTCAAATGGTACGATTACTATCTATGATGGTTTGTTCATTGGTATTGGCTCTGGTCAGCCAGAGGGTGGTATTGATGTTGATAGCAATACATTGTACATAAATGGTGGTTATGTTTTGGGTATTGGCGGTGGTATGATGGGTAAGCCTGCAACATCAAGTACGCAGTACTCGGTAGTCTATGGCGGTGCATCAGTTACAAGCGGTAAGCAAATTGCGCTCCTCGACTCATCAAACAATATGCTATTTAGCTTCGAGTCACCAATTACAATGAGCGCGACAGTATGTTTCTCAACACCAGATATTAAGAGTGGTTCAACATACACCATAGCTTCTGGTGGCTCAGTAAGCAACAGCAGTGATAGCTGGCAGGGCTGGTGTAACAATGGCTCATGGACAGGAGGCTCTACACTCACCACATTCACTCCATCAAGTGTTGTGACCTCTATTGGTAACACTGGTGGCGGCGGCCCTGGTGGCGGCGGCGGTGGCGGTGACCGACCAGGTAGACCATGGTAGAGCGATAAATAGAGATATTAAAGTTCGTGAATTTAGGGAGTTAGACACTGCGTTTAGTGCTACACTCCCTAAATTTGTTATATAGCTATGCCTATTCATAATAAACCATATTCGCCATAATAAGGTGTGATGAGCCTAAAAAGCCAGTATCTCTTTTAACTTTTCACATTATTTTCGTATATTTGCGGGATGATTGATCGAGAAACCATAGACCGAATATACGCTGCCGTCAATATCGTAGATATTGTTGGCGACTATGTTACGCTCAGACGCAAGGGTGTGAACTATGAGGCGTGCTGTCCTTTTCACAACGAAAAGACCCCCTCATTCAAGGTCTCACCAGCGCGTGGCATATATAAATGTTTCGGTTGTGGTAAGTCGGGAAATGCCGTGAATTTCATCATGGAGAGCGAGAGCGTAAGCTATCCAGAGGCTCTCCGTATGCTTGCCAAGAGATATGGCATTGATGTCCGCGAGGAGCAGATGACCGATGAGGATATCGCTCGTAACAATAATCGTGAGAGTATGTTTGCGCTCAATGCGTGGGCGTCGGAGTACTTTCAGCGATATATGATGTTTGAGGACGAGGGTCGCAGCGTAGGACTTAGTTACTTCTCGTCGTTGCGAGGCTTTTCGGATGCTACAATCAAGCGCTTTGGTCTTGGCTTCTGTCCATCATCGGGACACCGTTTCTCGGATGATGCTCGTGGCGCAGGATACAAAGAGGAGTTTTTGCTCTCGACAGGTCTTGCTATTGCGCGCGAGAGCGATGGAGCGTTGCGTGATAGATTTTACGATAGAGTAATCTTTCCGATACACAACATCTCTGGTCGTGTTGTCGGCTTCGGCGGCCGTACACTACGCACCGATAAGAAGGTGGCAAAGTATCAGAACTCTCCAGAGAGTGAGATATATAATAAGCGCCGTGAGTTGTATGGTTTGTTCTTTGCGAAGAAGGCTATACAGCAGGAGGATATGGCAATCCTCGTAGAGGGTTATGCCGATGTTATATCTATGCACCAGGCTGGTGTGGAGAATGTCGTGGCCTCCTCAGGTACATCGCTCACCGAGGAGCAGATACGCCTAATCTTCCGCTTCACCAACAATATAACACTGATGTTCGACGGTGATGCTGCGGGTGTTAAGGCGGCATTGCGAGGTGTAGACCTTATCCTTAAGGAGGGTATGAATGTCCGTATCGTGCTACTCCCTGAGGAGCACGATCCCGATACCTTTGCCCGAGCGAATGACTCTGAGACGCTGAGGGCTTATATCAAGGAGAATGCTCAGGACTTCCTCGCCTTTAAGGCTAAGTTGCTATTGGGAGAGGCTACAAACGACCCATTGATGCGTACCAACGCCATAAATGATATGGTGCAGTCGATATCGCTTATATCCAACGAGATAAAGCGCTCGGAGTATGTGCGCTACTGCGCCGAGATTATGAATGTTGACCCTAACACCTTGGCGGTGGCGGTGGCAAAGCAGTTGGATGGTATCAAGGGTAATAGCGAGGCTCAAAACTTCTTGCTTCGTCAGCAGCAGCGAGAGCGACAGGAGTACTCACCGCAGTCACTTACTGTGTCGCGTCCCGAGGTTAATGTAAACTTCGCTGAGGCTAATACCACAGCTGGAGGTACCACGCCAGAGACTTTGGAGCGTGAATTAACAAAGTATCTGTTGAAGTATGGTCATACTAATTGTGAGGTTATCGAGGGTCGTGATGTTGTGACCTTCAATGTGGCGCGCTTTATATTTGAGGAACTCGATAACGATGGCTTGCAGTTTGATATAGATGCCTACCGACTTATTGCGGATCTCTATCGTGTTGAGTGGGAGCGTTTAGGTGATGGCGTAGAGGTTAACACCCATATCTTCATCAACCACCCTGATATTAGAATCAGCACCGCGGCGATAGAGCTACTAACATCGGATGATAACTATGTCATAAGCAAGATATGGCTGCAGAAGGAGGTGCATATCGAGAGTGCTGAGGAGCAACTCTCGGAGGGTGTGCCTAAGGCGATGATGGTCTACAAATGGCGTACGCTCGATAAGCGTATCAAGGAGCTTAAGGCTCGTCTTGCTGCGGGTGCAGGAGAGGATGAGGATGCAGTCATGGCGATGCTCACGAAGTATCAGGCTGTGCGAGTGAAGATTGCACGAACTGCGGGGCGACTGATATAAAAAAGGGTGAACCCGGAGGGTTAGCGTATCACTACGCTAACTGTGTGCAAACAGAAAATAAACTTAAAAGATGTGTAAAACATATCAAAGATAAAAGAATTAGTTACCTTTATCCGAGTCCACCCACATCATCGAGTGGCAAAAGGCGTGCCGAAAGAGGATAAAAGATAATTGATAGATGTAATGTAGAGAGGAATGGCAGACTATAAAAACATAAATATTCGTAATAAGCGTGCAACATTCGACTACGAGATTTTGGAGGAGTATGTTGCGGGTATCGTTCTTGTGGGTACAGAGATTAAGTCTTTGCGCCTTGGCAAGGCATCACTCGTTGACTCATATTGCTACTTCGAGCGCAACGAGCTATGGATTAGAAATGTGAATATCGCAGAGTACACATGGGGTACATGTAATAACCATGTTCCTAAGCGTGATAGAAAGCTGCTTCTCAATCGTAAGGAGCTCAACAAGCTACAGCGTGCATTGCAGGATAGAGGTCTTACTGTTGTGGGTCTACGAATCTTCCTCAATGATAGAGGCTTGGCGAAGGTTGCTATAGGTCTTGCACGAGGTCGTAAGTCATACGATAAGCGCGAGTATATCAAGGAGAATGATGCTAAGCGCGAAATGGATAAGGCAATGAAAGTAAATAGAAGATAGATATATGGCACTTATTTTATCAATCGAAACAGGTACAGATGTATGCTCTGTAGCCTTGGCTAACGATGGCGAGCTTATGGCACTCCGTGAGAGTGACGAGGGTCGTGACCATGCCAAAAAGGTAGCAATCTTCGTTGATGAGCTACTTAAGGAGACAGGTGTTCAACCCTCAGATCTCGATGCTATAGCTGTTGGTAAGGGCCCTGGCTCATACACAGGCTTGCGTATTGGTGTATCATTTGCTAAGGGTATGTGCTATGCGCTTAATATCCCTCTTATTGCTGTGGGCTCGCTTGACGCTCTAACTGAGGTGGCGCGCGAGGACTTCGAGGCTGGTATTCTTGATATCGAGGATGCCGATTGGGTATCTGCCCACCTAACTCCTATGGTCGATGCGCGCCGTATGGAGGTATATACACAGATATTTGATACCCATGGCATTGCAAAAACAGATGTATCTGCGGAGGTTATCACTGCCGAAAGCTTTGCTGATTGGCGCGCTAAGGGTAAGCTTGTTATCTTCGGTAATGGTGCACAGAAGTGCTGCGAGCTACTCCCTGATGCTATCTATGTATCAGTTACGCCATCTGCCCGAGGTATTGTCACTCTCGCAGAGCAGGCATTTAACAATAGTCAATTTGAAGATATTGCCTATTTTGAGCCGTTTTATTTGAAGGATTTTATAGTTATACCATCTAAGAAGAAACTCTTATAATGCATTATCTTGTTGAGCCTTTTGGCATCTGGCTTGATTGAAAAATGCTCATTTACCATAAGTAAACTCCGCTTTTTCACTCTGCGACCAGCTTCAAAATCCCTCAACAATCTAGCGCATTCCTATATATACTTATAAACTAAATAAAGATTATTTATAAAATGATAAGAGAATTTTAATTTGTAATTGATAGATTATTGCATGGAAGCATGCAATTGACATATTGTAAAGCGTTAGCTTTATTCCCTTGCTTTCTGAAAATCTGGTAAATTTTTGTGACAACCGAGGAGTAAAGTTTGACGCCTGCGTCGTTTGGCGTGGGCTTCATTCTCTATTTGGTTGTATGGTTTACCAGAGCCTCAGAAAGCAAATGGATGAGTTTAGTCCCACGCTTTCTTTTTGGTATTAACCTGTATGTTGGGACGCATATGAATACACAAACAAATTATGAAGAGATTTTTAATTCCAGCAGTTATGCTTTGCTCATTGTCATTCTCGTCATGCGCTACAATTTTCTGTGGTACCAAGGCTCAAGTGACATTCGAAAGTAATGTTAGTGAGGCAACATTAACCATTGATGGTCGTAAACACAAGAATGTAACATTCCCATATACTACAGATGTGGAAAGAGGCTTTAATGAAACTATTGTTAAGGCTGAGGCTGAGGGTTATGAAACAACAATGGTCTATGTCGATAAGGTGCTAAATCCTGTATCTATTATAAACCTTACAGATGTCCTTGGTTGGGCAATAGATGTTGCAACAGGTGCAGTAACAAAACCTGAGCATAAGATTTATGAGATTGAGCTTATGAAACTCAAACCTATTGAGGAGTAATTATTTATTAGGCTGATACTAAAAATCCTCTTGGTTAGCCCAAGAGGATTTTTGCTTGTTTGCGTGCTGCATCGGTAATTTCGCTACCTGAGAGCATCTTAGCAATCTCATCCACACGCTCGACTTTCGATAGTGGGCGTATATTGGTGCGACCCTCCTCCTTATAGACCACAAAGTGTGCGCCCTGCTTCGATGCCACCTGTGGTAGGTGGGTGATGTCGATAATCTGCAAATCCTCGGCAAGTGATGATATGATGCTACCCATAGCATCGGCAATACGACCCGATACACCTGTGTCAATCTCATCGAATATCACCGTAGGTAGTCGTTTGCTGCGAGCAAGCAATGACTTGATAGCAAGCATGATACGCGAAAGCTCACCACCTGATGCAATGCGCTCCACAGCTGCAGGCTTAGTAGTAGGATTTGCAGTAAAGAGATATGCTATGCTATCACTACCAAGAGGTGTAAACTCCTCGGTCTTGTTAATCTCTACAATGAACTTAGCGTCTGCCATGCCAAGCTGGTTGAGTGTCGTAATGATGTGGTTCTCTAGTGTTGAGCACACCTCCTTACGGCTATCGTGTAGTCTTGCAGCAACCTTATGGCACTCGTTCTCCACACCATCAATTCGAGCTTTAAGCTCATTAAGTGCTGTATCGCTATTATCAATAGTTGCGAGGCGTGCCTCGAACTCCTTGAACTTCACAAGAAGGTCATCATACGACTCTGCACGGTGCTTAAGTTCCAACGAGTAGATTGTGTTTAGTCTGTCGCTAAGTCTCTGGAGAGCCTCTGGGTCAGCGTCCAACTTCTCGACCTCATCGGCTGCAGTGCTACTAATATCCTTAAGTTCAGCAACAACAGACTTTAGGCGTTCAGCCAAGTTCATACCTTCAGGGTATCTATCGCCAAGCGATGATAGCTCCCTCTCTGAGCGGCTGAGTGTTAGTATTGCTCCAAGCTCCTCATCATCAAGGCCATTGCGTAGTGTAGTTAGCGCCTCGTTGATATTATCTGCGCTCTCCAATATTGCCAACTTCTGCTCTGTCTCCGCCTGCTCATTCTCCTTGAGCTTTGCAGCGCGTAGCTCATCAACAGTATAGCGTAGCCACTCCTCATCCTTGCGTGCCGACTCCATATCTTGCGCCATGCGGCGGTACTCGCTGCGTAGCTTGCTTAGCTCAGATAGTAGGGTGGTGTACTCCTCCAATATTGAGCTATTCTTAGCAATGTTATCAAGCGTTGTTATGCGGAACTCCTCGGATGCAAGGATTAGATTTTGGTGCTGAGAGTGTATATCAACAAGGTGTGCACCAAGCTCCTTAAGCGTTGTGAGCTGCACAGGCATATCGCCAACAAATGAGCGGCTCTTGCCCGCAGGTGTGATGATACGGCGAATAGTGATCTCCTCCTCAAAGTCCAGGTCGTTATCCTCGAAGAAAGACTCTAACCCAAGACCTTCGATATTAAATATCGCCTCGATAACGCAGTTTCGCTCTAAGTCCTTAGTGGCGTTACCCTCGTTCTTAGCACCTAACAAAAGACCCAATGCTCCCAACAATATAGACTTACCTGCACCTGTCTCACCTGTAATGATGTTGAGATGTTCGTTCCACTCCACATGAAGTGAATCGATAAGTGCATAGTTTTCTATAGTTAGGCTCTTAAGCATTGATTATCTTTGATTTATAGTTTCGATTTTATCTACAATGACCGAAGCAACATCCCTCTTTGACATTAGTGGATGCTCTTCGTGTCCATTGCGGTCTATAAGTGTTACCTTGTTGGTGTCACCGCGGAATCCTGCGCCCTTATCCTGCAATGAGTTAAGCACGACAAAGTCGAAGTTCTTGCGCTGTAGCTTACCCTCGGCATTTGCCTCCTCGTTATCTGTCTCAAGAGCGAAGCCTACCAAGACGCGGTTACCCTTTGTTGCGCCAAGTTCCTTTGCGATATCCTTAGTGCGCTTAAGCTCGATGCGCATATCGTCATCCGACTTCTTAAGCTTACGATCTGCAACAGCCACAGGTGTGTAGTCTGCAACAGCAGCGCACATAACTCCTCCATCTGCCTCTGCCCACTCCCTTACTGCGGCATTATACATATCCTCTGCCGATAGCACATCTATGCGCTCCACGCCCTTAGGTGTAGGTAGTGCAGTGCGACCGCTGATAAGGCGTACCTCTGCACCACGACTGGCTAACTCCTCGGCAATGGCATATCCCATCTTACCCGTAGAGTGGTTAGTGATATAGCGCACAGGGTCGATAGCCTCTATCGTAGCGCCTGCAGTAACGATGTAACGCTTACCCTCTAAGCTCTTTTTTTTTTCGCTTGCGAAGATTGCCTTTACCTGTTCCACAATCTCCTCTGGCTCGGCCATGCGGCCCTTGCCAACAAGACCACTTGCGAGCTCACCTGCGCCAGGCTCAATGATAGATACACCGCGCTCAGACAAAGTTTTGAGGTTGTTTTGTGTGGTGATATGTGCATACATATCGAGGTCCATAGCTGGTGCTACGGCAACCTTTGAGCGTGCTGAGAGGTAGGTTGTTAGAAGCAAGTTATCAGCTATGCCTGTCACCATCTTTGCAAGGGTGTTGGCTGTAGCTGGGGCAATAAGTAGCATATCTGCCCACTCACCAAGTGATACATGAGAGTTCCACTCGCCATTCTCAGGGTTGAAGAACTCAACAAGTATAGGATGTTTAGAGAGTGTGGCCATAGTTAGTGGGGTGATAAACTGCTTGGCAAGCGGTGTCATCACAACCCTTACCTCGGCGCCCTCCTTTACTAAAAGACGGCACAGCATAGCTGCCTTATAAGCTGCTATGCTGCCTGTAATACCGAGTATGATATGTTTCCCGTTAAGCATTGCTACTACTTGTCTCCGTGACGGAAATAGACCTCACCATCAAGGAACTCCTCTGTAGCGATGAGTGCAGGCTTTGGCAAACGCTCGTAGTAACGAGAGATCTCTATCTGCTCGCGGTTCTCAAAAGTCTCCTCTACTGAGTTGTCAGATGGTGCAGAGAAGTCAGCGAGCTTACGGTTAAGCTCAGTCTTAAGCTCTGTAGCAATCTGATTTGCACGACGAGCGATGATGTTAATGCTCTCGTAGATGTTGCCTGTAGGGGCATCGAGGTCAACCAACTTGCGTGTTACTGTGTTGCTGGGAACATTCTTCTTAATCTCCATAGCTTATATTTTGTTTATGCGTTATCTTCTGTTTTACGGTTCTTGTCAATGAAGTTGCGTGCATCCTTAGCCATACGACCCAACTCCTTGATGTATTTCGACTCAGGGTACTCTGCAAGGAATGAGTAGTAGTGGTCGAGCATTGCGATGTATCTATCCAATTGCTTTGACTCAACTGAGTTCGATGCCAAGCGATATGCCGAGACAGTTGTGTAGTACATCATATTCTCTCTATGTGGCGACTCAGGATAGTGCTTCATCGCATTCTTGAATGCTACGATTGCCGATTTGTATTTTCCAATTTTGAAGTATGTGTAGGCATTAAGGTAGCTCTTCTCCATGAGACGCGATGTTAGAGTGTTGAGCATCTGGCTAAATTCCTCGATATGCTCTGACTCAGGGTAGCGAGACATGAACTCAGTGATTGAAATAATCGCCTGTGAGGTCATTGTCTGATCGCGCTCTGGGGCAGGTGACATATAGAAGTGACACAAAGCATACATACCCTCAGCCTCCTCGATAAATGGACTGCGTCCGAACTTGCGACGATACTCGTCAAGCATAACTGAGGCATCGCTCCAATTGTGCTGCTTAAATTTGCAGCGTGCATTGTAGTAAGATAGTGAGTCCTCGCGTGGTGTGCCCAAGTAGACATGGCGGCAAGCCTCAAATAGGGTAGAGGCCTTGTCCCACTTCTCTGTACTGTAGAGTTCAAGGGCTTGGTCATAGACATACTGAGGGTCGCCAGTCTTGATTGCATCATTCACGACACTACATGAAATAGCAATGACAGCGACACTAACAAGTGCTACAATATATCCAAAAATACGCTTCATTCTCCCGTTAATTCTTTAGCTTATGCGCATAAGCGCACAAAGTTACATATAATTTTTGAATTAACGAACATTGTTGCTAAATTATTATGCGAATTTCCCTACAGATATATATTGTTGAACACTACAAAGCAAAAAAGCACCCGCCCGAGAGCGAGTGCCTTTTGCAATGAACTATATCTATGTTTACTTCACATAAGTAACAGTTACAGAGTCCATACGAACCTGAGCAGTCAACTTCGCAACTACAAACTCAGTTGCACCATCAAGAGTTACAGTAACCTTGTCTGATGAAACTGATACAGTTGCAGTTGTACCGATAGAGTTATTCAATGCAGTAGCGTATGATGTGCTGTTGCAATCGAATACAATCTTGCTAATCTCGCCACCGTCAGCCTCTACGGTAATCTTAGAACCCTGGTAGAAACGAGCTGGCTTAGCGTAGTCTGCTACAGCGTTTGTAGAAGCATTCTTGTCGTTAGTTAAAGTGACACCATTCTCCTCCCAAATCTGCTGTGTAGAGGTGAAAGTTGTACGCTTAGCCTTGTCGTCAAATGTAAGTGTTGATACATACTCCTGCTTGTCAACATGTTGCTCCATATAGAACGAAGCATCTACCAATGAGAAGTAGATATCGAAGTTGCCAGCCTCACCAACATACTTCATGTTGCCACCGTTATTATATGTTGTATATGTTTGACCAACATTTACATTGCCACCAGTACCATAGCTCAATGTCCAAGCCTTGTCTGCAGCGAACTTGAACTCAGCGTTCTTCTCAAGGGTTACACCCTTAGCTACAGCCCAGTCACCATCAACCTCTGCAACAACATAGTTAGCAACATCCCAGCCATTGAATGAACCTACAAGACCCCACTCGTGATCTCTCAAACCTGCTACAACAACGATAGGGTTGCCGCCATTCTCAGCCTCAGAGTATGCCTTACCTGGAGTCATAAGAGCTACACGCTTGTTAGTAAGGTCGAAGTAGATATCATACTTGCCATACTCCATAGGAGTGATGTTCTGGCTACCGCCACCTGTTATTACAGAGTAGTACTTATTATTGTAGATGCTACCAGCAGACTCAAGGCCGTAGTTCTTAGCATCGTTCCATGCGTTGTTTGCACGAATCTTGAATGCGCCAGAGCCAATCTCAACATTGTAAGCTACAAAGAGGTTCTCAGTATGCCATGTATTGTACATCACGATATCAGCGCTACCGCCCCAGTTTGTGAAGTCACCAACAACACCCCACTCTGTTGCCTGAGCAACGAAAGGAGTAAGCTCTACGAAGAGTGCATTCTTACCCTGAGGTGCGCCATTGTATGATGTGCGAACAGTCTGAACTGTGATTGTATCACCAACCTTAGCGCCTGAAGCTGCCCAATACTTCTGCTCACCTGTAGGGCTGCACAAACCGTAGATAAGCACCTCACCTGTAGAATCCTTAAGGTAGAAGTTGCCGTACGTAGTTTGAGTTACAGATGTGATAACACCAGTAAGCTCATACATTGTGCTATCCTCAGCAGCAGCCAAGAACTCAGCAACAGTAACCTTGCGTGCAGGCTCCTCCTCAGTTGTTGCGATTACCTCGGCAGCGTCAGATGGAGTGTTAATCTCCTCATTCTTTGGAAGTGCTACAACATAGAATGTATATGTAGTCTCGTACTCACCTGTGAAAGCGTACTCAGTAGCCTCAACAACAACAGGCATCTCTACACCGTTAGTGATGCTATAAGCCTCAGCGCCGTCAATAGCCTCCCAAGTCAAGGTAACAACATTACCCTCAACAGCTGCAGAAACAACAGGCTTATCAAGCTTACCAACCATTACATTGTCGATGTAAACCTTGAAGTTGCCACGGAGACCACCGATAAACTTGCCATAAGGAGATGTGTACTCCTCAGCACCAGTCTCATTGAACTCGTTGCCCTCGATAGTTGCATTGTTGATAAGAAGAACATCGCCCTTATCACCACCGATACCACCGATAAACTCGCTGTTAGCACGCTCGTTGTTGCCACGAGAGTTGATAACATTGAATGTAGAGTTAGTTACGAAGCACTCCTCGATGCATGACTCATCCTTTGAACCGTCACCAGCACATGCAATATAACCGATAAGACCACCAGCCAAACCTGACTCCTTCTCAACATCGTAAGTCTCGATTGTAACATTATTAACGCCGCAGTTTGTTGCGATAATCTTGTTCTCCATAACGCTTGCTACCAAGCCACCAACCTTATTAGTACCCTTGATAGTAGAGTTCTCAACAACAACATTGTTAAGTACTACAGTACCGTATGACTTACCGATAAGAGCAGCTGCGTATGCATTCTCGCCCTCGCCAGCGTCTACAGTGATGTTAGAGATTGTAAGGTTCTCAATCTTAGCACCTATAACAGCTGGGAACAATGCTGCAATACCACCGTTAGCGCGTGTCTCAGCAGCGTTGATTACAAGGTTAGAGATAGTCTTGTTGTTACCGTTTAGCTCGATGTTCTTGAACTTCTTCATGTCAGCAACAGGCTCGACAACATAGCCGTCAAAGTTGAAGTCCTCAGTAAGCTCTACAGAGATATTCTCGTCGCTACCCTCAGTGAGCAATGTAGCAAGCTCACCAGCCTCAGTAATCTCTACAACGCCCTCCTCGTTTGCCTCAGGAAGCTCCTTATACTCACCATTCCAGATATTGTCGATAACATACTCATCATCGAACTGATCATCAATAACAATATTGATCTTGGTGTTGTTAGTTAGAAGTGAACCCTCGATAGTTGTGAGGTGGTTACGCTCGATAGGAATCTGACCTGTGAAGTCGTTGCTCTTAATGTCATTACCATTAGCGTCGTATACGCTAAGAAGGAAGTTAATCTCGTTCTGACCATCTGGGAATGCCAATAGGTAATCAGCGAAGAGTGTCATCTCTGAAGCCTTGCTATCGCGACCCTCAGTGTACAACTTATCCTTGCCAAGCTCATACTCAAATGAAAGCTCTGCATCACCAGCACGCTCTACAGATACCTGACCATTTACAGCATTGAAGCTCTTGTAGATAGGGTAGTTCTTGTAAGTAATCACAGCCTTCGCAGGAGCTGCATACTTTGCAATATGCTCGAAGTCATTTGTTACAACGCGAATCTTACCAAATGGACGAGATAGACGAAGTGCCTCCTCGATGCTGGTCTTGACAAGCAAGTTCTTGCTTACGAAGTATGCGTCACGTGCCTCGTTCATAGGATTCATCTTACCATCAATCATTGTGATGTTGCGAAGATCCTCAGTGTTATAGTACAAGTCCTCAACAGTCTCTGCATTTGTGCCATCATTTACGAAGTCAGCAAAAACTACGAATTTGTACTCCTTGTTAGGTACAAGGCGTACCTCGAAGAATACTTCATCGCCCTCTTTGTAGCTGTCAACAACAGATACCTGGCGCTCCTTAGCGATAGGTGTGCCGCTACCATTGTCATCCTTGTCGTACACCTCGAAAATGAAGCGAAGGTTGTACTTTGCCCAATCTGCCTCAGAGAAGTTGTCAATAGCACCAAGAGCACTGCTATAACCTGCAGTAGCCTCGTCAGCGCGTGTTGAAAGCTCACCGGCAGAGACACCAAATCTTGCGGTTACAAGACCGTTTTCAGTGGCGTCGTAACCCAAATCATTCTGGCAGGCAACAAATAGAAGTGCCATAGCCAAAAAAGATAAAAGCTTTTTCATACTGAATGGTTTTAATTAAGTTAATATTGTTTATTTAAGTCTATCTATGTCGTTTCATTACTACCCACACCGCTTGTTCAATACCTCAGATCTATAACTCTGCGGCGGTGATTTAATGTAAAAATTACACCCCAGTGGGGTATATGCACAATATGGGCAAAGGTTATAAACCCTACCCAAATTGATTGTATTTTCATAAGAGTGTGATATAGATGCAGTTATTTGTTCTATATCTTGCCCTTAAATCCATTACAAAGTTATGTATTTATTATCAAACTGCC
The DNA here is from genome assembly GCA_017546975.1 of Alistipes sp. Taxonomy (GTDB): domain Bacteria; phylum Bacteroidota; class Bacteroidia; order Bacteroidales; family Rikenellaceae; genus Alistipes. The sequence continues at coordinate 824 of JAFYRL010000103.1, read as the reverse complement.
AAATATATATGCGAGAATATCGGGTAAGTTGGCTTAAATTGTGGAGGTGGGGTGGGTATTAAACAAAAAAGAGACCAATCCGTTGGATTGATCTCTCATATTGAGTGGACCTAAAGTCCGTTGTGTTACTCAGCAACAACAGCAAACTTGATAGTTGCCTTAACCTCGCGGTGAAGCTTTGCAACAGCATCGAACTCACCAAGAGTCTTTACAGAGTCAACAGTGATGTTCTTGCGGTCAACCTCGATGCCCTTCTCCTGCAATGCAGCAGCAAGGTCAGCAGCTGTGATAGCACCGAAGATCTTCTCCTCCTCAGCCTTAGCTGTAAGAGTGAGGTGAAGGTTGTTGATAGTCTCAGCCAAAGCCTGAGCATCAGCAAGGATCTTAGCGTCCTTGTGAGCGCGCTGGCGAAGGTTCTCAGCCAACACCTTCTTTGCAGAAGCTGTAGCAGCCTTAGCGAAACCCTGAGGAATCAAGTAGTTGTTAGCATAGCCAGGGCGTACATTAACGATGTCGTTTGCGTAGCCCAAGTTCTCTACATCTTTGATAAGAATTACTTCCATAGTCTCTCCTCCTCTTTATTATTTCATGTTATCGGTTACGAATGGAAGAATAGCCAAGTGGCGAGCACGCTTAACTGCCTGAGCTACCTTCTTCTGGAACTTCTGAGAAGTACCAGTGAGGCGACGAGGCAAAATCTTACCCTGCTCGTTAAGGAACTTCTTCAAGAACTCACCGTCCTTATAGTCTACATACTTAATACCGAGCTTCTTAAAGCGACAGTACTTCTTCTTCTTAACATCAACTGATACTGGGTTGAGATA
>JAFYRL010000102.1 GCA_017546975.1 Alistipes sp. | reverse complement strand
AAGTATTATGCAAAACATTGACAATTTCAACTTTGCCGGTAAGAAGGCAATTGTTCGTGTGGACTTCAATGTACCCTTGAACGAAGAAGGTAAGATCACTGACGACACCCGTATCCGCGGCGCTCTCCCCACCTTGAAGAAGGTGTTGGCTGACGGTGGTGCTCTCATCATCATGTCACACATGGGTAAGCCCAAAGGCAAGGTGAACGCTAAGTACTCACTCAGCCAGATCGTTGACGCTGTATCTGAGAAGCTCGGTGTACCCGTACAGTTCGCTCCCGACTGCGCTAAGGCTGCAGAGGCTGCTGCAGCTCTCAAGGCTGGCGAAGTATTGTTGCTCGAGAACCTCCGCTTCTACCCCGAGGAAGAGGGTAAGCCCGTAGGTATCGACAAGGCTGATCCCGCATACGAGGAGGCTAAGAAGGCTATGAAGGCTTCACAGAAGGAGTTCTCTAAGACTCTCGCTTCATACGCTGACTGCTATATCAACGACGCATTCGGTACTGCTCACCGTAAGCACGCTTCTACCGCTGTTATCGCTGACTACTTCGATGCTGACAACAAGATGCTCGGCTACCTCATGCAGAAGGAGGTACAGGCTGTTGACAACGTATTGTCAAACATCAAGCGTCCCTTCGTAGCTATCATGGGTGGCTCAAAGGTGTCTTCTAAGATCGGTATCATCGAGAACTTGTTGGGCAAGGTTGACAAGCTCATCCTCTGCGGTGGTATGACATATACCTTCTCTAAGGCGCACGGTGGTGAGATCGGCGAGTCTATCGTAGAGATGGATAAGCTCGATGTAGCTCTCGGCGTTGAGGAGTTGGCTAAGAAGAATGGCGTAGAGTTGGTACTCAGCACAGACTGCACAGCTACCAATGGCCTCGACTTCGGTACAATGAGCGTTAAGGAAGGTGCAAGCATCATCTCTTGCCCCGCTAATCAGATCCCCGAGGGTTACGAGGGTGTTGACGCTGGTGAAGAGAGCCAGAAGGCATTCGCTGCTGCTATCGAGGGCGCTAAGACCATCCTCTGGAACGGTCCTGCTGGTGTGTTTGAGTGCGACGCATTCACCGCTGGTTCACGTGCTATCGGTGAGGCTATCGCTAAGGCTACTGCTGAGGGTGCATTCTCACTCATCGGTGGTGGTGACTCAGTAGCTTGCGTTAACAAGTTCGGCTTGGCTGACAAGGTATCATACATCTCTACTGGTGGTGGTGCTCTTCTCGAGGCTATCGAGGGTAAGGTACTCCCCGGTGTAGCTGCTATCCAGGGCTAATCACACAACTGATTATGATAAATAGAGTAGGGGGTCCCATGGGGGGCTCCCTACTCTATTTATGCCTGCAAATGTCCTGCTTTTCCCAACTAAATCGTCACTCATTATACCAGCTTGCACTACATCCAATATTTATAGATTACGTTCCAATGTGTTATTTGAGATTTTTTAGATTCTCTATAGGGGGTAAATAGACAAAATATAGGAGAAAATCGTACAAAAACAATTTTCCCCCTACGTAAAAACGAATTTGGTACTATGGTGAAGTGTAGTCCTCATTACCTTTGCGGCATCAATTTACCTAATAAATGTTTGCATTATGAACGACTCATTCCAACGCGACCTCGTAGCTGTGCAGGACGAATTGCTGCGCTACGCTTACAAACTGACCATGGACCGTGATGAGGCTTATGACCTCTTACAGGAGACTTCGCTTAAGGCTCTTGATAATTGTGAGAAATATACTCCTGATACAAATTTTAAGGGGTGGATGTACACAATTATGCGCAACATCTTTATCAATAATTATCGTAAGATTATTCGCGATCAAACCTTTGTAGATCGTACCGATAATCTCTATCATCTCTCTTTGCCTCAAGATGCGGGTTTTGAAAGTACCGAGAGTGCTTACGATACTAAGGAGATACGGCGTGCTGTGAACTCGCTCCCTCGCGAATATCGAGTTCCCTTCGCTATGCATGTCTCTGGATTTAAGTACCGAGAAATAGCGGAGAAGTTATCCTT
>JAFYRL010000101.1 GCA_017546975.1 Alistipes sp. | reverse complement strand
GGTGTGCCACACTCTGCACAGTATGCTCTTGCAGCGATGTTCCGTGCAGCATCTGACGGTCGCCTTGACTTCGTAGGTCATACACGCGAGTATGCTGTGCGTGCTCAGCGCGTTAAGGAGATTATGATTAAGAACGGCTTCCATATCGTCTACGATAAGGATTGCGATCAGAATGTGAGTGATGGTTTCTTCTTCACATTCGGCTATAAGGATATGACTGGTGAGCAGCTTATCAACAAGCTTATCTACTACGGTATCTCGGCTATCACCCTCGCACCTACAGGTAGCTCTCGTGAGGGCTTGCGTGGTTGCGTGTCGATGATTTCGGATTATCAGTATGATGAGTTGGATAAGCGACTTCGTCTATTCAGCCAGGATTACTAATAACATTTAGGGCTGCCCAATTTGGACAGCCCTTTCACTCTCATAAGTATAAATATGAAGTATATGTCAGCGGCTGATGCCGCAAAACTTATCAAGTCGGGCGACTCAGTATATATTCAGGGCTCGACATCTGTACCTGAGGTGTTAGTGCAGGCGATGACCGACCGTGCTCCAGAGTTGCGTGATGTAAAGGTTTATACAGCCTTTGCTATTGGTCGCTGCGATGCCCCATACGCTAAGGCGGAGTTGCGTGATTCGTTCGAGCCACTTAGCTTCTTTGTTGCTAACAACCTACGCAAGGCTATCAACGAGGGTGTGGCACAGACTATCCCTGCATTCTTGGGTGAGATTCCTTTCCTCTTCCGTTCGCGTCAGATTCCTTTGGATGTAACGCTTCTAAATGTCTCTGAACCAGATGAGGAGGGCTACTGCTCGTATGGTGTATCTGCCGATTTGGCATTCTCAGCTGTGGAGTGCTCTAAGGTTATCATCGCGCAGGTAAATAAGTATATGCCTCGTACCTTTGGTGACCCTGTTATCCATGTATCTAGGATTGATGCTATGGTGCGCGGTGACGAGCCACTTGTTGAGGTTCCAACAGTTATTCCTAACGATGTAGAGCGCCGTATTGGTAACTTCATCGCATCGGAGATTCCTGATGGTGCAACATTGCAGATTGGCGTGGGTGGTATTCCTAACGCTGTGCTCGATGCTTTGCATGACCATAAGCACCTCGGCTTGCACACTGAGGCTATGACCGACGGCGTGGTGCCTCTTATCCAGAAGGGTATCATCGATAACTCGCTCAAAAAGATTTATCCAGGTCAGTCTGTTGCATGTTTGTGTCTTGGTAGCCAGCGTTTGTATGACTACTTGGATGGTAACCGCGATGTCGTTATCCGCGATGTGGCTTGGACTAATGACCCACAGAATATCCGCCAGAACCCTAAGGTTATGGCCGTGAACTCAGCTATCGAGGTGGATCTTACAGGTCAGATCTGTGCAGATAGTATCGGTGAGCGTATCTTCTCTGGCGTGGGTGGTCAGCATGATTTTATGTATGGTGGCGCCTTGTCTGAGGGCGGTAAGTGTTTCATCGCATTGCCATCTATCACAACTAAGGGTATCTCTAAGATTGTTCCTACCCTCACCAAAGGTGCTGGTGTCGTAACAACACGCTTCCAGGCGCAGTATATCGCTACTGAGCATGGTATCGTTTACCTCCGCAATAAGTCACTTGCCGAGCGTGCTAAGGCTCTTATCTCTATCGCTGATCCATCAGTCCGTGAGGATTTGGAGCGCGCAGCTGTGGAGAGATTTGGTATTGGTTTTCTACGCCTCAAATAATTTGAATTTCTTGTGATAAGGGGCATATCTTTGTCCCATCCCAAACAAAATATCGTGGGCTGTACTATTAGTACTATCCCACGATATTTTTTATTGCGATAGAACAAATCTAACCCCTTCTGACAAGAAATTGGGTCGTGGGGATTGGGAAGGTTTGTGTTATGAGTTCCTATGAGTTCCTATGGGTTCCGATGTTTTTATTGATGATATCGCTCTACTCATAGTAACTCATAGTAACCCATTGTAACCCATTCGACTGCGCTTTCTCCCAAGAAATTGGGTTGTGGGGCAAATTAAAGTTGGTGCTCCTGCTGACAAGAAATTAGATCTGTGGGGCTGGAACGATTTATCCTCTTTTTGATGAAGATATAACACTTTCAATCTTTTCGTTTTCACTTTCCACTTTTTTTACTACCTTTGTTCTTACCTATATAAATAAATAGATGATATGAAACGACAAGATCTTTACTTCGCCCTTGTAATGTTGGCGATATTTGTGCCATTCTTTGTCTCTCCTGAGCTATACGCTTGGTATAAGAGCTTCAATGCTGAGCACGCCATGGTTATGGCATTCCTAAAGTTTGCAATCCTCTCAACTCTTGGTGAGATGCTCGGTTGTAGAATCTCGACAGGCTCTTATACGCATCCAACCTTTGGCGCGTTACCACGCATGGTTGTATGGGGTATTCTCGGTATGGCTATCTCTATGGCGATGACAGTATTCTCTGCGGGTATTCCTGCCTTTATTACAAATATGGGCGGTGGTGAGCTTGTTGCAGGCTTCTACGCAGAGGGTATCAATTGGGGAAAGTTTGTTGTGGCTTTGGCTATCTCGGTTATGATGAACACTTTCTTTGCCCCTGTATTTATGACATTCCACAAGATTACCGATGCTCATATTGCGGAGTGCGGTGGCTCGCTTAAGGCTCTTATTACACCTATTCCTATGCAGCGTCTTATCAAGGGCGTAAATTGGGATGTGCAGTGGGGCTTTATCTTTAAGAAGACCATTCCTCTCTTCTGGTATCCAGCTCACACTATAACATTTATGCTCCCTGGTGAGCTACGAGTTCTCTTTGCAGCACTCTTGGGTGTAGCGTTGGGTGTTATTCTCGCTATTGGTCTAAAGAAGAAATAGTCTGATAATCAGTAGGTATAAATAGTGCTTATAGGACTATAAAAAATCATTAAGGAAAATCTATTGCAGATAAGAAAAAAGCATCTATATTTGCACTCGGAAACAGATAAGAAACCAATAAATAGAGATAAAAATAATAACCTATAAAAACTATTAAGATTATGGCAAAGAAGTTTATTTGTTCAGTATGCGGATATATTCACGAGGGTAACGAGGCTCCAGATCAGTGCCCATTGTGCAAGGTAGGTAAGGAGCGCTTCAACGAGATGGCTGAGGAGAACAAGGCTCTTGAGTTTGTAACCGAGCATAAGATTGGCGATGGCAAGGTTGACAACGCAGAGATCTTGGAGGGTCTTAACAATCACTTCATGGGCGAGTGCACAGAGGTAGGTATGTACCTTGCAATGAGCCGCCAGGCAGACCGTGAGGGTTACCCAGAGATCGCTGAGGCTTTCAAGCGCTATGCTTTTGAGGAGGCTGAGCACGCTTCAAAGTTCGCAGAGTTGTTGGGTGACTGCGTATGGGACACTAAGACTAACCTTGAGAAGCGTATGAATGCTGAGAGCGGTGCTTGTGCAGATAAGATGCGTATTGCAGCTCTTGCAAAGCAGAACAACTACGACGCTATCCACGACACAGTTCATGAGATGGCTAAGGATGAGGCTCGTCACGGTAAGGGCTTCGAGGGTTTGTACAACCGCTACTTCAAGAAGTAATTTATAGAAGGCTATAATAAGCAAACCGTTTCATAATTACGAAGGTGACTGTCCAACAAGTTAATGGACAGTCACTTTTTTCTTGTGAAGTTGTATAACAAGAGCTAATTTTAGGCGCACGAAGCTCGAAAAAGCGGAGTTTACTAGGCGTAAATGAGCATTTTGAGAGCAAGTG
>JAFYRL010000100.1 GCA_017546975.1 Alistipes sp. | reverse complement strand
CGTTCGAGTCCCCTACGCACCGCCAGCAAGAGGATAATCTTGAAAAAGGTTATCCTCTTTTTTTGTTTTTATCTTGTCTATATTGTGTCTGTGTCGGCAACTATGTTGCCGCGATGGTCTCTTTTATGATGCGTCACAGCTTATGGCTTCTGACAAGAAATTAGCACTCAGTACTATCCGTCGTCGCCATTGGAGAAATAGGGTTATGGGGTTGCTCGTCATTACTGCATATATATCACTTAAAGAAACAATATTATCAGCTTTGGTCGAAAAAAGTAAGGCTGAAACCTTAATACTCGATTTTTTTGTTTGGTTTTGGCCGGAAAATTTGCAGAATAAAAAAAAAAGTATTACCTTTGCATCCGCAATCGAGAAATAACGGTTGTGAGTTCTTAAAACGGTGCGTTAGTTCAGCTGGTTAGAATACGTGCCTGTCACGCACGGGGTCAGGGGTTCGAGTCCCCTACGCACCGCCAGCAAGAGGATAATCTTGAAAAAGGTTATCCCCTTTTTTGTTTTTATCTTGTCTATATTGTGTCTGTGTCGGCAACGATGTTGCCGCGATGGTTTATGTCTGTCTGTCAGTGAGCAAGCTCCCATTATCCATACACAAACCACCTTCGCTACGCTACACAGACACACTTGTACAATCACAGATCTGTGTGTAGGGCACTACTCACAAAATACGGGGTTGAGCCGATATTATAGTGTTTTATTGCTCGACCTAAAGGTCTGCGCCTATCTTTTAAGGTATCGGCTCTACGGCTAAAGCCGTTCGAGTCCCCTACGCACCGCCAGCAAGGGGATAATCTTGAAAAAGGTTACCCCCCCCTTTTGTTTTATTGCTTGATCAAAGGTCAGCGCCTCTTTTTTGAGGTATAGGCCTACGGCTAAAGCCGTTCGAGTCCCCAAATTTCTTGTGATAAGTCGCAATCTGCGGTATATCCCTAAAAGTAAACCATCTCGGGCCGTACGTCAAGGTACTATCTCGAGATGGTTTCTTTTGTGATGCACCACTCGTTATTACTGCAGAGCCTTTGCTCGGCGGTGCACCTCGTGTAGCTTGAAGCTAAGTGAGAGCATCGTGAAGCCATAGAGTATAAAACCTGCTGCAACAATAGATATAACAACACCTGCGCCAATGCTTATTGGAAGTAGGAGTATGGCGATGGAGATGGCGATAAGTAGCGTAGCGCCGAAAATAACCCATCCCGCATCGCTTACCCTATAGTTGCGTAGATCAACACCTTGCATAAACATAGTCATACCACGATAGAGCATCCATACACCAAGAAGCAAAGGTAGTAGTGATGCTGATAGTAGCATATTCATCATAAGTGCAGCACCGATAAACAGATCGGCGATAGATGCCACGATGACCCATCCGCGATGCACAAAGTGGTTGTTCGAAGTAAAGCTCTGCCATAGGCCCACCAGGCCCGATACAAAGACCATTATGCCCAGCCATAGCGCTATGCTCAGATAGCTCGCAACGGGGTTGAGCAGCATGATAAAACCGAGGGCTATAGCCATAAAGCCAACAATCAGCGATAGCCACCAGTGGCCGATAAGATGTTCGTAGCGTTCGTTGTAATCGTAATACATAATCTTATAATATGTTTTTGTTATTAGTGTATTGCTTCGATAAGCAGTCTGGCGCTCTATGTTCAATAACCGTGCTAAATTTTTTGATAACCTATCCAATGCTGCTGCGATAGACTCTATCGTGCCTCTAAATTGGCGCTTTAAGTTTGTTAATCTAAGCCATTATTGCTATATTTGCACGATTGGAACTATTAAACTATGAGAAAAATGAGACATTTACTAAACACTATCTCTCTTGTTGTGCTGCTACTCTGCACTGCGCAGATCGAGGCCGTTGCCGAGAGATTGCATGTTATCCCTCAGCCCGCATACGTAGATCTCGAGGCCGAGGGTCACTACCTCGTGACAGAGAAGACGCGTATCGTGGTGAATGACGAGGCGTGGAACCCTGCCGAGATTTTTGCTGCGGATATGCAGAAGCATTTTGGTAGCAAGCGCTTGATGAAGATGGGTAAGTATGGTAAGGGTATCAAGATTCGCACCGATAGCTGTGTGCCTGCCGAGGGTTACGAGATGACCGTATCGGAGGAGGGTGTGCTAATCATTGGTGGTTCGGAGGCAGGTATCTTCTACGGCTTGCAGACCCTTCGCCAGATTATCGTTACTTGTAACGGCGAGGTGCCCTATGGCTTTATCGCAGATGAACCCAACTTCGAGTATCGCGGTGTACACTTCGATGTGTCGCGCCACTTCTTTGGCGTTGAGGATGTTAAGCGTTATATCGATATCCTGGTTGCACATAAGGTAAACCGCCTACATTGGCACCTTACAGACGATCAGGGCTGGCGTATCGAGATTAAGCGCTATCCCGAGCTTACCGACAAGGGCTCGATGCGTAAGGAAACACTCGTGGGTCACGGCCTAAATCCCGAGAAATGGGATGGCACGCCCTATGGTGGCTACTACACTCAGGAGCAGGTGCGCGAGATTGTAGATTATGCTGCGAAGCGTTATATGACTATTATCCCAGAGATCGAGATGCCTGGTCACGCTCAGGCTGCGCTTCATGCGCTTCCTTGGTTGGGCTGCGAGGAGCAGATTGTCGATGTATGGACAACATGGGGTGTAACACCCGAGGTTATGTGCGCAGGTAAGGAGACAACATACGAATTCTTGGAGAATGTACTTTTGGAGGTTATTGATCTCTTCCCTTCAGAGTTGATCCATATCGGTGGTGACGAGTGTCCTAAGGATCGTTGGAAGGAGTGTGAACACTGCCAGGCAAAGATTAAGGCCGAAGGCTTGGAGGGCGAGGAGGCTTTGCAGGGCTACCTTGTAGCGCGTATCGAGCGTTTCTTGAACGATCACGGTCGCAAGATGATCGGTTGGGATGAGATTTTGGATGGTGGTGTAACACCTACAGCTACGGTAATGTCGTGGAGAGGTATCGGTGGCGGAATATACGCCGCACGCCGCGGTAACGATGTTGTGATGACACCTATGAGCCTCTGCTATTTCAACTTCTACCAGACCGAGAGCCGTGAGGGTGAGGGCTTGCATATTGGCGGTCATATCCCATTCGAGAAGGTCTATAGCTGGGATCCATACGAGGGTCTTGAGGGTACAGAGCGTGAGCATATCATTGGCGCTCAGTGCAATATGTGGAGCGAGTATATCAAGGATATGAAGACCGTTGAGGTTATGCTTCTTCCACGTCTTGCTGCTATGGCTGAGGTGCAGTGGGCAACAAATAATCGTAACGAGGAGACCATCCGCGAGCGTATGGAGACCATGCGTAAGTTCTACGAGGCTTGTGGTTGGAACTATGCTCCCTACTATTTCGAGGGTCGAAAGTAGTGCGGAAAGTAATAATGCCAAGAGCGTCGCTCTTGGCATTATTGCTATAGTATAGAACTTCTAAAAAATATGAGGCTGTCTAACAATGATCTGACCCCAAAAATTTGGACGGATTATTAAATAGATTTATTGGTAAAGAGTTCGGTATTGTACCGGACTCTTTCCGTTTAATTTTAGTTTAATACGGTCGTTGTTATAGTAGTTAATATACTTTCGTAACTCTCGTT
>JAFYRL010000099.1 GCA_017546975.1 Alistipes sp. | reverse complement strand
TGCACTTGCTCTCAAAATGCTCATTTACGCCTAGTAAACTCCGCTTTTTCGAGCTTCGTGCGCCTAAAATTAGCTCTTGTTATACAACTTCACAAGAAAAAATGTGACTGTCCATTAACTTATTGGACAGTCACATTTTTGTTGTTCTTTACCGACCTCTCTGGAACGATCTGAATATTCTTCTCTTTAGCAAAGGCCGCATCTTTGGTTGCTGTAAGTTCTTGTGGCGTAACAGAAGGGGTTAGTACCTCTGCGTTATCGCCCTCATTGCCTCTCTTGTTACTGCCGCATCCAGCCAATAGCAGTGCTGCGGATGCTAAACAAAGTAGTCGTTTCATCGTCTTATCTTTTTATATTTATTATTTTCGCGCTTCTGTTCGCCACGCCTCTGCTCACCGCGTCCATGTGGTGCTTTGGTGTTGTGTCGCTGCTCTTGAGGAAGTGTGCCGCCAAAGAAGTAGCTCTTCTGACGACGCTTATCATCCTGTGAGCGTGCAACATATACCTCCTCGCCCGTATAAGGGTTTGTGCCCGTGTAGAACATCACAGAGGATAGTGTCATAGGTGTAGGTGTTAGGTCCTGCACCTGCTCAAGGTTGAAGTGTAGCTTGCCCAACACCTTATCGGCCAAGGCGCGCATATCACGCTCCTCGCATCCTGGGTGTGAGGATATAAAGTAGGGTATAAGCTGATACTTAAGCTCCTCTCTGCGGCATATCTGCTGGAAGCGGCGGTTCATATCTTCGAACATCGAGAACGAAGGCTTACGCATAAGCTTCAACACGCGCTCCTCGGTATGCTCTGGTGCTACCTTCAAGCGACCCGATGTGTGGTACTTAACTACGGTCTCGAAGTATGGCGAGTCATCAAACAAGTCGTAGCGTATGCCACTGCCTATAAATGCTTTTTTGATGCCCTTAACCTCGCGTATCTTGCGATATAGGTCGAGGAGTGGGCGGTGGTCATTATTCATGTTAGGGCATAGCTTAGGGTGTAGGCATGAAGGTCGCTTACAGCGTCTACACAATGCCTCGTCCTTGCCTCGCATGCGATACATGTTTGCCGATGGCGCACCGATATCTGAAATGTAACCCTTGAAGTCGGGCATCGCTGTAAGGCGCTTAACCTCCTCAAGAATAGAGCGTTCTGAGCGAGAGTTGATAAACTTGCCCTGATGTGCCGATATGGTACAGAAGGAGCATCCTCCAAAGCAACCGCGGTGTATGTTTATCGAGTGCTTAATCATCTCCCATGCAGGGATGTCACCCTTGCCCTTATATCGTGGGTGTGGCGCACGCTCATACGGTAGGTCGAACGAGTGGTCGAGCTCCTCGGTGGTGAGAGTCTCATGTGGCGGTGTTATTACAACATACCTGTCGCCACACTGCTCTATAAGCGTGGTGTTGCACTCCATCATATTGCTAAGAGTCTCTATCTCGGTGAAGTTTTTACCAAACTTCGCCTTATCCTTAAGACACTCCTCATAGGAGTTAAGCACGATAGTCTTGCCGTTATATAGCCTCTCGACATACTCCTTATCTGCTATGAAGCCCACCTGTCGTAGACCTCTGAGTAGCTTCATGTTAAAGCCGTTACGCATAGCCTTGGCAACCTCGCGGATAGGCTTATCACCCATGCCATAGACAAGTAGGTCTGCTCCCGAGGTCTCTAGGATTGAGCTTTGTAGCTTATCACTCCAGTAGTCGTAGTGTGTCAGACGGCGCAACGATGCCTCGATACCACCCACAACAACAGGAGTGTGGGGGTATAGCTTTTTGAGTATCTGAGTATAGGTGTCTATTGTGCGGTCGGGGCGGAAACCAGCCTTGCCTCCAGCCGTATAGGCATCGTTGGAGCGTAGGCGTAGGTTTGCGGTGTAGTGGTTGACCATGGAGTCCATAGCACCTGCTGTGACCGCAAAAAATAGGCGTGGCTTACCCAACTTCTTAAAGTCGCGGAGGTCATCGCGCCAGTTTGGCTGTGGCACGATAGCGACCTTATAACCCTCAGCCTCAAGGATACGGCCTATAACCGCAGCACCGAAGGCTGGGTGGTCTATATAGGCATCGCCCGTAAAGATGATTACATCAAGCTCGTACCATCCACGAGCCTCGACCTCTTTAGTTGTTGTAGGTAGAAACATATTCAACAAAGCGTCACAGACACCCCTCTTTATTAGCTATTAGTTTGTTTATATCTCGTCAAGGTCCAAGCCTACAGCCTCTGTGTAGGTATCCCACTTCTGGAGTACTGCCTTAAAGTCATCTGGCATATCCGACTCAAACTGCACATACTCTCCCGTTGTTGGATGTACAAAGCCCAGCGCACGCGCGTGTAGTGACTGACGAGGTATTAGCTTAAAGCAGTTCTCGATAAACTGCTTATACTTCATGAAGGTTGTACCCTTAAGTATGCGATTACCGCCATAGCGCTCATCATTGAAGAGTGGGTGTCCCTGCCATGACATGTGTACACGAATTTGGTGTGTGCGACCTGTCTCCAAGCGACACTCTACAAGGGTCACATAGCCATAGCGGCGTAGCACCTTGAAGTGGGTAACTGCATGCTTTCCATCCTCGCCATCGGGGAATACGAACATCTGTAATCTATCCTTTGGATTACGGCCGATATGGCCTATGATTGTACCCTCATCCTCGGCGATGTTACCCCATACAAGCGCCACATAGCGACGATAGATGGTGTGGTCAAAGAACTGCTTTGCAAGGTGTGCATGTGCACGCTCGTTCTTAGCTACAACAAGCAAGCCTGAAGTATCTTTGTCGATACGGTGTACCAAGCCTGCACGCGCATTACCCTCACTAAACATCTCCAAATCCTTAAGGTGGTAAGATAGGGCATGCACCAATGTGCCTGAGTGATTACCCACGCCTGGGTGTACCACCATGCCCGCCTCCTTGTTGATAACGATAACATCGTCATCCTCGTAGATGATGTTTAGAGGTATATTCTCAGGTGTAATCTCCTCCTTATGCCTTGGGTATGGCATGACGATAGAGATCTGGTCGAGCGGCTTAATCTTGTAACTCGACTTCTGTGGCTTGCCATTAACGATGATGTTACCACCGTCGGCAGCTGTCTGTATGCGGTTTCGTGAGGTGTTCTCAAGGCGAATGGTGAGGTACTTATCAAGGCGCATCATTGACTGCCCCTTATCTACCGTCACGGCAAAATGCTCATACATCTCCTCATTTTCACCCTCATCTGTATCAATATCTACAGCGAGAATCTCCTCATCTAAATACTTCTCCATGTTCTAAAATTGGGGTTATAGTTCCTCCTTAGCTTCGCGCTCCTCTAACGCCTTGCGACGCTGTTTCTCTATCTCCTTAAGTTCCTCGGCAGCAATGACGCTCATAGAGTCTGCAAGAGCCTCATCGCATGTTAGATATAGTGTTACCTCGCTGCCTCGGCGCTGTGATGAGCCAATCTTCGATGACTGCTTATATACACGCGCTTTGCGGCGGGCAATAAGGTCTTCGACACTATCATCGTAGACTACATTCTTGAGATTCAAACCATTGTCCCATAGCGTGTTCTTTGCCTGCTGAAGGCTTAGACCCACAAGGCGTGGTGTGTGTGTATACTGCTCCTGCTGCTGATAGCTAACATGGAGGGTTACACCCGTACCTACGGCTACGCGCTGCTGTGTGGTAGGATGTATCTCCTTGTTGCCTATCTTCTGCTTGATGACATAGTCTGTAGAGGTCATATCTGCCTCATAGACGAGCTTCGATATTGTAAGTCCTGAGCGCTCTATCTGGTTGAGTGCCTGGCGTAGTGTCTGCTTTGCAACATAAGGGACCTCCACCATGCGGCGTGTATAGGCGTTTACCGTAACATATATCTTACGACCAGGCTTTACGGTAACATCTCTTACGGTTGAGGTCTTTGGTAGCTGGTCTACAATAGTGCCACCTGGTAGGTCTACATCAAATATAGAGTCACGAACGATAAGATTGAGGTCGCTCTTGCGTGCTACGCCCTCGGCATCCTCTATCGCCATACCCATAAAATTAGGTACCTCGATAACTCTGTCGTGGCGTGTGCCTGCCTTAAGTCCTATATATACCGCTAAGATTAGGGCTATGCCTACAATGCCAATATATACGATATTCGCAAGTATTGGATAGCGCTTTAGACGGTTCACTGCGCTTGCGGCTTTACTACTCTTTGTGTTGCTACTCTTAGCCTTTGCCTTGGGTTTACTCTTAGTAGTTGATGATGTTGGCTTTGTCGCTTGATTCTTTGTTGCCATATCGCTAACCTCCTCGGTTATAGGCTGAGACATAGGTTTCTCTGCCTTAGTTTCAATATTTTGGTAGTGTGGCGTGGTGTCGCTGTTGCGCTCCACGCGGTTGTAGTGTGAGTCACGCTCGATAGGTATGAAGCCTACACCTCGCACCATCTCCTCTAACTCCTCTACACTCATTGTTGGACGCTCCACGCCGCCTGCCATAGAGTATATCTTTGTTGTATCTCCAATAGTGCCATCAATATCATCTGCACCAAATGCAAGCGCCATCTCGGTAGTCGCCTTGCCATACGATACCCAATATGCCTTGATATGTGGAATGTTATCAAGGAATAGACGGCTGATAGCTATGGTGCGTAGGTCATCCTCCACAGAGCACTCTCCAGCCTCCGAGAGACGGTTGCCACGGCTGTGATACTTCAGTGGAATGAAGGCATCGAAGCCTGGGGCCTCATCTTGAAGGTTGCGTAGACGCTCCAAGTGGTCAATGCGCTGCTCTAAAGTCTCTATGTGACCATAGAGCATGGTGCAGTTTGTTGGGATACCCATGTTGTGTGCGGCGCGGTGTACGGCAAGCCACTCCTCGGAGCTACACTTCTCTGGGCATATCTTCTTTCGTAGCTCGGCATCGAAGATCTCTGCGCCACCACCAGGTATGCACTCCATGCCCGCCTCCTTCAAGCGGCGTAGACCCTCAACAATAGAGATGCCGTCGTTGCGTATCATGTAGAATATCTCAACGGCAGTGTAGGCCTTCACCGTAACATGTGGCAGCGCGCGCTTAACGCGGCGTATCATCGCACAATAGGTGTCAAGGTCGTGCTTTGGGTGTACACCACCAACAATATGTACCTCGGTGATATCCGTGCCACGAAGCTCCATTGCGCGTGCCTCGATATCATCTAACGACATGTACCATGCATCCTTATCTCCCTCTCTGCGGCGGAATGAGCAGAACTCGCAGTTAAAAAGACAGATGTTTGTAGGTTCAAGGTGTACATTACGGTTGTAGTATACCTCCTTACCACTCATCTTCTCCTTGCGCTCTGTGGCAAGCTCACCAAGTAGCCATAGAGGTGCTTCGCGCCAAAGTTTGAGTGCATCGTCAGCTGTTATGCGCTCACCACGGCGCAGACTCTCGGAAATATCGTTGATACTACGCATCACTATTTTTGTGCTTTATTATATACAAATACTGCAATTACTGCGAATATGAGGTTCGGTAGCCATACCGCAAACCATGGTGGTAGTGTGCCTCCTAAGGCCACCTGCTCGAATATTCTGCCAAGCATGATGTAGCCAAAGCATAGGGTAATACCCAAACCTAAGTGCATACCCATACCACCACGCACCTTACGCGATGCTATAGAGATACCGATAAGCGTTAGGATAAAGGTTGAGAAGGGGTATGAGAAGCGTATGTGGCGCTCTACCTCGATAAGGAATAGGTCGTCCGAGCCCTTTATCTTCTGCTGGTGATAGAAGTCGCTAAGCTCGTCATAACGAAGTGTCTTGATTAGTCCCTTAGGTGGTACTAACTCTCGGGCATCAAGGTTAATGAGGGTGTCCAAATTTCTAAACTGCTCATAACCCAAGGAGCCATCCTCGGTGCGAGAGTATATAACATAGCGGGGTGCTGTCCAGCGTCCCGACTCCTCATCAAATGAGGCGCTTGCAGCATTGAGTACCTCTACCATCTTAGAGTCCTCGTACTTCTCAATAGCGAAGAATGGTACACGCTCGGTATGAGGATTGTAGCCACGCACATATACGAATGTTCCGGGCTCTAACTGTCGGTAGATATTGTGGTCATACTCAATGAGTTGATTGCCCTTGAAGTACTTGGACTGAAACTCTACGCTCTCCTTCTGGCCCTCGGGGATAATCCAAAGGCTCAGAGCAAGGCTTGTTACGGCGATGATACCTGCACCAAGCATATAGGGCCACATCAGTCGTCTAAAGCTAACACCTCCTGAAAGTATCGCCACAATCTCGGTCTGCATCGCCAATTTTGAAGTGAAGAAGATTACCGAGATGAAGGTGAACAGCGCACTAAATTGGTTTATAAAGTGCGGGATAAAGTTGAGGTAATAGTCGAAGATAATAGCATCCCAAGGGGCGTGTAGCTCAGTAAAGTCATCAACACGCTCCACATAGTCAAAGACCACCAGGATGATGGTCATCATCAGAAGACCAAAGAGATAGGTAAGCAGGAACTTGCGCAGAATATACCTATCGAGTGTTCTATATGCTGGTATGGATGGAATTAGTTTCACTTAAGGGATGTTCTATAAATTAGTAAATAGTTTTTCGTTGTTGGGGAAGATTCTACTTCGGTTGCTATTGAATTTATTTTGGCATCTATATCATCTTTCCTCAGTTATAATACCCGCATTGCGCCTTCGGAAAATGAAAAATCTGCTCAAAACTCTCTCCAAAATCGACTTAACCTAATTTGCAGAACCTCCCTAAAGTCTATAGTTTATAGTGTTTCTTAAAGTCTACGAGCAAGTTTTATAACCATCTCCTCCTTCCATGGTTTGAAGTCGCCAGCGATGATATGCTTGCGTGCCTCGCCCACAAGCCATAGGTAGAAAGCTGTGTTGTGTAGCGATGCTATCTGTGCTGCAAGCATCTCCTTGGCTACAACCAAGTGGTGGAGATATGCTTTGGTGTATTGATGATCAACAAAGGTCACACCATTAGGGTCGATAGGTGAGAAGTCCATCTCCCACTTTTTGTTGCGGATGTTAATTACACCCTCCGATGTGAAGAGCTGTCCGTTACGGCCATTGCGCGTTGGCATCACGCAGTCGAACATATCGACACCTCTGTCTATCGCCTCAAGGATGTTAACAGGTGTTCCTACACCCATGAGGTAGCGTGGCTTATCGGTAGGAAGTACCGCATTACATACCTCAATCATTGAGTACATAACATCTGTAGGCTCACCAACAGCCAGACCACCAATAGCATAGCCGTCAGCGTTATACTGTAGCACATTGCGTGCTGCACGCTCTCTGAGGTCTGGGTAGCCAGCGCCCTGAACAATAGGGAATAGGGCCTGATAGTGACCCCATTTAGGCTCGGTCTGGTGGTAGCGGTTAAAGCAACGCTCCAACCAACGCTCCGTTAGGGCCAAAGATTTCTTAGCGTAGTCGTATGGTGCATCACCTGGAGGGCACTCATCAAATGCCATCATGATATCTGCGCCGATTGTTCTCTCGGTGTCGATGACACTCTCAGGTGTAAAGACATGGCGTGAGCCGTCGATATGTGACTGGAAGTGACAGCCATCCTCCTTGAGCTTTCTACAAGCTGCCAACGAGAATACCTGGAAGCCACCACTGTCGGTAAGCATAGGCTTGTTCCATGACGAGAAGCGGTGTACACCTCCTGCACGCTCGATAATCTCCATACCTGGTCGTAGGTATAGGTGGTAGGTGTTGGCAAGGATAATTTGTGCCTTTGCCTCCTGCTCCACATCGCGATGGAAGATGCCCTTCATTGCTGCGGCAGTGCCCACAGGCATAAATATTGGGGTCTCGATATTGCCGTGGTCGGTCTCAATAAATCCAGCACGCGCTTTGCTACTTGGTGCTGTATGTTGTAAAGTAAACTTCATAATTATACATATAACGCACAAAGATACGAAAAATAATCGTGATTTACCAATTGCGAAATACGATTTATTTTGCTACCTTTGTGCGATTATATATTGATGTAAAAAGTGGTACAGATTTTTAACGAAATACTTCAACATTATACCTGGGCGGGCATAGCACTTATGGCCGTTGTGGTTGTTCTATTTTTTGTGCAGCTATATTATTATGCTATAGCATATTACCGTGTTTATCGCTTTCGACTTATGCGCCGTAAGCGTGTAAATAATCCAAATCCGCCAGTCTCGGTGATTGTGGCTGTGCGTGGTGAGAATGAACATTTTCTAACCGATGAGCTCCCTGTGTTGCTAAATCAGCAGTATGAGCATTATGAGGTTGTGGTGGTATATATTGGTGGCGATATGGAGTATTATGAGGAGTTGCAGAATATTCGCAATAACTTCTCATATATGCGTCTTACGAAGATGGGCGGCAATGAGCGCATCTATATCACAAATAAGCAGGCGTTGAATGTGGGTATTAAGTCGGCGCAGTATGAGGCCTTGCTCTTTACCACGACAGGAGTTATACCAAAGTCAGACCAGTGGGTGTCGTACATGGCTAAGGGTTTTGAGTATGGTGAGGTTGTGATGGGCTCTTCAGTTGCTGTATTTGAGAGTGATAATGTGAAGAACTATGTGAAACGCATGGTCGAGTTGCACAATATGTGTAATGCTACAGCATCCGCAATTAAGGGTAAATTTTACTCTGCTCCACGCTCAAACTATGGCTTTACTCGTTCGCTATATAACTCGACAAGAGGATACAATCACCTTGGCATAGATATTGGCGATAATGACCTCTATCTACAGGATATAGTGACACCTGAGCGTCTATCTGTGGTGCTATCCCCTCACACTATTGTTGAGGAGCAGCGCCCTGAGCAGTGGCGTGAGTGGTTGGAGCATATGCGCTACTATGGCTCTACGGTGGATCGCTATCCAGCATCGTGCCGTACCTTTATGCGTAGAGAGCGCGGTAGTAGGGTGCTCTTCTTCCTCAGCGCTATCACAGCCTTGGTTGTGCTTCCGCTTGAGATAAAGTTGGGCGTAGCGGCGCTTATGTTATTGCGCTATATCATGGTGGTATGGTCTTCGTATCGCGTAGGTCGTAAGCTCGGTGAGAGAGGTATCGTCTCGAAGTATTGGATATATGATATTGTAGGTCCTGTCGTAGAGTGGATTGTAGGCTCGCATGATAGTTATAACACCCCAAAGGTATGGAAATAGATGACTATATCGTAGCGAGTGATGCTACTCTTGTAGACCTCGCTTCGGCAGGAGATCAGCATGCCTTTGAGTACCTCTTTGCTCGTTATAAGGATGCTTTGATGCACCTCTTCGAGCAGCGTTTGGATGAGAAGACCATGGCGAGTGACCTTTTGCAGGAGACCTTCATCAAGGTCTATCTACATATCAACGACTACTCTAAGGCTTTTACCTTTGGTCAGTGGGTCTACTCCATAGCGCGTAACACTTTGGTTGACCATCTGCGCAGAAAGAGTGGTGATGTGTTCTTGGATGAGCGCTTTCGTGCCCCCTTGGCAACAAGCCCATCACCTGAGGAGTCGGTGATTATAAACCAGACGAGGGCTCATTTCTATAACGCCTTAGAGGAGCTGTCGCCAGAGTATCGACAAGTGATAGAGATGCGATTTATCGAGGAGTACTCCTATGAGGAGATTGCCGAGAAGCTGGGACGCCCGCTAAATACGATAAAGACACAGATACGCCGCGCAAGGGCAACGATATGTAAGATGATACTTGATAAAGAATAGTATGAATAGTGAACTAATAAAGAGGTACTTCCCCGAAATTACCCCCTCTCAGGAGGCGCAATTTGCGCGTCTTGGGGAGCTATACACAGAGTGGAATGCCCGTATAAATGTTGTCTCTCGCAAAGATATGGAGCACCTATATACGCGTCATATTCTCCACTCGTTGGCCATAGCTAAGGTCTGTCGCTTTGAGGCAGGTGCTAAGGTGGTAGACATCGGTTGTGGTGGAGGCTTCCCCTCTGTACCTTTGGCTATAATGTTCCCAGAGGTGGAGTTTGTGGGTGTTGACTCTATTGGCAAGAAGATTAAGGTTGTCGAGGGTGTTGCCGAGGGAGCAGGTATCAAGAACCTGCGTGCGGTGAACTCTCGTGCCGAGCAGCTTGGTGAGAAGTTCGACTATGTGGTGTCGCGCGCCGTTACTGAGATGTCCAAGTTTATGCCTTGGGCGTGGGTGTTGCTTCGTAAGGGTCAGGCGGGAACACTGCGTAATGGTATCCTCTACCTTAAGGGTGGTGATTTGGCTGAGGAGTTGGCCCTCACACGCCGTAAGTGGGATATCTTCGAGATAGGCTCGATGTTCGAGGATGAGTTCTTTGAGACTAAGCGTGTGGTCTATACACCATACGATGGTAAGTAGAGTTGTCTATGGAGCGAGCTTATAGAGTAACAACTGCCGAGGAGCGCGCCGTGCTACAATCGCGAGGCTGTTATGCCGAGGATTGGAATAGGGTCTTGGTGTCTGATGATTTCGACACTAAGCAGTTGCGTAATGTGCGCTTTGAGGGATCTGTTACTGTAGGCTCAAAGAGTAGAATAAGTGACTCGACAATATCTAACTATGAGATAGGTTGCGAGTGTGTTATTGATGATGTGCTACGCATGGAGTGCCGTCATGCTTCGGCCTTTGGTGAGGGTGTTGCTGTTGCTGCGGTGAATGAAAATGGTGGTCGCACAGCGTTGATATATAGGGATATAACCTCGCAGATAGCATATCTTATGACCATGATGCGTAATCGCCCAGAGATGGTAGCGCGTCTTATATCATTGGTTGAGGAGCGTGCTAAGGAGCGTACAGCAACCATCGGTAAGGTTGGAGATAATAGCTCGATAATGGGCGCTCGCTTTATCCGTGAGGTGCTTATCGAGGATAATTGCACGATAGAGGGTGCGTCACACTTGGAGAATGGTACGGTAGGTAGCCATGCACATGTAGGCATAGATGTTCGTGCTAAAAACTTTATCATCGACAACTATGCCCGCGTAGATGGAGCGTCAAGTTTGGAGCGTGCATTTGTTGGCGAGAATACCCATGTGGATAATGGCTTTACGGCGATCGATACATTGATGTTTGCTAACTGCCACTTCGAGAATGGTGAGGCCGCCTCGGTATTTGCAGGACCATTCACTGTCTCGCACCACAAGTCCTCGTTGCTTATTGCAGGTATCTTCTCCTTCTTTAATGCGGGTAGTGGTACTAACCAGTCCAACCACCTCTTTAAGAGTGGTGCGGTGCATCAGTCGGTGCATTTGCGTGGTAGTAAGTTTGGCAGTAGCGCCTATGTTATGTCTCCAGCGATTGAGGGTCCCTATACCGTTATTTTGGGCCGCCATACGCGTCACCACGATACGCAGGATATGCCATACTCATACCTTATTGAGGAGGGTGGCCAGTCGGTGCTGATGCCAGCCTTGTCGCTTAGGAGCTACGGTACGGTGCGAGATATAGAGAAGTGGAAGGCGAGAGATAAGCGCACGCTTAAGCGCGACAATATATGCTTCGAGGAGTTTAATCCATATATCACGGGTAAGATGCTTCGTGGTGTAGATACGCTGACCCGCATGTTGGAGGATAACCCTGAGGCTAAGAGTTATAATTATAATCGCACAATTATCAAGGCTACAATGGCGGAGCGTGGCATTAAACTCTACAACAGCGCTGTTGTGGCCTCGTTAGGAGCGATGCTTGAGGGTGGTGACTACCGTAGGCAGAGGGTTGATAACTCGGAGTGGATAGATGTTGCGGGCGAGTATATGCCACTGAGTGTTGTGGAGCATATTATTAGCGATATTGTCACCAAGTCGCTAAGTTTGGAGCAGGTGGCTGAGCGTTTTAATGCCATGATGACAAATTATAAGGATATGGCTGCGGCCTATGCTTATAACCTAGTATGTGGTCTACTTGGACATGAGCCCGAAGAGGTGGAGCTAAATGAGATTATCGCCTCGTCAAGAAATGTGAGAAGCTCGATGCGCGAGGTGACGGAGGCTGACCGTATGCGTGATGCAGGCTTTGATATGATGGTGGGCTACGGCTATGACTATAGAGATGAAGAGGAGCAAAAGAGGGATTTCCTCGGCTCAAGATAGAAAACTATATAACTTAACAATAACTAATAACAGACAAAACTATGGAGAAAGTAAGAGTTCTTATCGTTGGTAGCGGTCCTGCAGGTTTCACCGCTGCAATTTACACATCACGCGCTAACCTTTCACCTGTACTCTACGAGGGTATCGAGCCAGGTGGTCAGCTAACAACAACTACAGAGATTGAGAACTTCCCAGGTTATCCTCAGGGTATCACAGGTACTGCTATGATGGAGGATTTGCGTCAGCAGGCATTGCGCTTTGGTGCTGATGTTCGCAAGGGTATCATCACAAGCATCGACCTTTCACAGCGTCCATTCAAGGCTGTTGTAGACCACCAGCATGAGATTGAGGCAGATGCTGTAATCGTTGCAACAGGTGCTTCAGCTAAGTATCTTGGCTTGGAGTCTGAGGCTAAGTTCCGCGGTATGGGTGTATCTGCATGTGCTACATGTGACGGTTTCTTCTACCGTAAGCAGGATGTTGCTGTAGTAGGTGGTGGTGACACAGCTTGCGAGGAGGCTACATACCTTGCATCTATCTGTAAGAAGGTTTACCTTATCGTTCGTAAGAACTACCTCCGCGCATCTAAGGCTATGCAGGAGCGTGTGTTCAACACTCCAAATATCGAGGTTCTCTTCGAGCATAACACTGCTGAGGTTCTTGGTGATGAGGATGGCGTAACAGGTGTACGCGTAGTAAGCACTTCAGGTGAGGAGCGCGTATTGGATATCATGGGCTTCTTCCTCGCTATTGGTCACCATCCAAATGTTGAGGTGTTCAAGGGCCAGTTGGAGCTTGACGAGCAGGGTTACATCAAGGTTACTCCAGGTACATCTAAGACATCTGTTGAGGGTGTATTTGCTGCGGGTGATGTTAAGGATCCACACTACCGTCAGGCTATCACTGCTGCTGGTTCAGGCTGTATCGCAGCTCTTGACTGCGAGCGTTGGTTGCTTGCTCAGTAATAACTTGTTGGCTATAGATGGCTTTCACGGTTACCATACTCGGAAATTCATCTGCTAAGCCTACCCCCAAGGCGCATCCTTCGGCTCAGGTGGTAAACCTCAATGAGCAGTACTACCTTGTGGATGCGGGCGAGGGTGTTCAACAGCAGCTCATAAGGCGTGGCATAAATCCGCTACGCCTTAGAGCTGTCTTTATTTCACATCTACATGGAGACCACTGCTTTGGTCTCTTTCCGTTGATTGCTACCCTTGGCCTTGAGGGTAAGCGCACTCCTTTAGATATCTATGCCCCAGCACCCATGGGCGATATTTTGGAGTATCATAAAAAATATTTCTGGGATGACCTCCCTTATGAGGTTATATGGCATGAGGTGAAGACTACGGAGCATTGCATAGTCTTTGAGAATAACACCTTGGAGGTGTGGTCTGTACCTTTGCGCCATAGCATGCCAACTGCAGGCTACCATTTCAAGGAGAAGGAGCCTAAGTTGAATGTCGATAAATTCAAAATTGCAAAGTATAATCTCTCTATAAGCCAAATCGTTGCTGCTAAGCGTGGTGAGGATATAGAGCTGTCAAGTGGTGAGGTTATACCAAACTCGGAGTTGACCTATATCCCCTTTAAGCCTCGCTCCTATGCCTATCTCTCGGATACAAACTACTCGGCAAAGGCGGCAGAGAGGGTTAAGGGTGTAGATCTGCTCTATCATGAGACCACCTATGCCCAGAGCGAAGAGATGTGGGCTAAGGGACGCGGTCACTCTACAACCTTTGATGCTGCTAAGGTGGCACTAAGGGCCGAGGCTAAGCGCCTAATAATTGGACACTTCTCATCTCGATATAAGGATCATACGATACTTAGAGATGAGTGTCGCACAATCTTTGAAAATACGGATATCGCCATAGAAGGCGATACATTCACTATATAGTCACAAACATGACAAAGGCTGAGATACAATTTATCCGTTCGCTCGCTGATAAGCGCATGCGCGATGAGGAGCAGCTATTCATAGCTGAGGGGGCGAAACTTGTTGAGGAGATACAAAACTCAACTTTGAGCATCCGCCATATCTATACCACCCGTAAGGATATTACCGGTAGTGGAGTAGAGTATATCGAGAAGAGGGATATGGAGCGTATCTCGCAGCTTAAAACAGCTACAGATTGCTTGGCTGTGGTCGAACAGCCACGCTACCGCCTCGATATTAGCCCTAAGAGCCTAATATTAGCTCTTGATGGCGTGCAGAACCCTGGAAACCTTGGCACCATAATTCGTCTTGCCGATTGGTTTGGTATCAAGGATATAGTATGCTCTAAGGAGTGCGCCGACTGCTATAACCCTAAGGTTGTGCAGGCTACCATGGGTGCTATACTTCGTGTGCGTGTACATTATGTTGATGACCTTGCAAACTTCTTGCTCTCAGTAAAGGGAAAGGGTATGCCTATCTATGGTACACTTCTCACAGGCAAGAATATCTACACTACAGATATTGAAAATCATGGCGTTATAGTTATGGGTAACGAGGGTCGTGGCGTTAGCGATGAGTGTCAAGCAACACTTACTCACCACCTTTTAATTCCTCCATATCCTGCTGATGCGCCAACATCCGAGTCACTAAATGTTGCTATGGCGACGGGTATAATCTTATCCGAATTCCGCAGAAGGGCTTTGTTGTGATAAAGAGGCATTTTTGACTCTTCAGTCAGAATGGCGAATGGATATACTAAGCGTATTTCCCATTCGCCACTTTTTGCATCATTACCGTATAATATTATCCCGCAACAAAAAACGAGGCCCCTGAGAGCCTCGTTTCCATTATATATTAGCAGCGATTACTCGCAGCTCTGGTCTGCCCAGCTAGATATTACACCTGAGAATGTACCGATAACCTTATTACCGTTATCATCCGCGCTGTTAATCTCGAAACGGTAGCCGTTATCGCTCTTCTCAACCTTAACACTACCTGATGTGAATGGTGCTGCTGTAGACATATCGAGCTGACCACTCACACAGTTTAGATACCATGCGTGCATCTGCAAGCAGTCATCGCGCAAGCGTCCTGTAGGGATAGTGTACTCGTAGTTGTCAGGTTTCTCAGTGAAGATAGGGTACTCACCTACGATAATATCGAGGTCGTTTACGCCACCAGCAGACTTTGGAACAATAAGGTCCAAAATGATGTATACACCATTGTAGTGTGGCTGCTTCTCCTGGATAAGCTGCATAAACCATACATTGCAACCAGTGCCGTAGTGGTCTCCACGGAAGTATGCATCGATATAACCACCTGTAACATCAAAAGTGATATCCTCAGTGTATGAGCTTACAGGGTAGATATCTGCAAATGTACCCTCAGTATAGCCCTCATACTCAAGGCTACCATGATACTCAACATGGTGCTTCTCGCCACCATACAATGTTACATCAACAATGATGCTATCCTCTGTAACAACCATTACAGCGTCGGTATACTTTATATCTCCGTTCTCAGTTAGGTAGTAGCTCTCATCTTTATGGCCATCAATAGTGCCTGGACGGCCTGAGCTTTGGTAATCCATAGTGTATGTACCCACAGGAACGCGATGTGTTCTATTAAATGCAGAACTTACATCTGAGTAGATGTTGAAGCGGTACTCAATAGCGCCATAATCTATAGTTAAATAGTGTGGAGATGGCTTGTTACCAAGGATAACCAAGTAGTTGAAACCAGTTGTTGTAGGGTACTTACCCCAGTATGTACCATTGAGGTGTGTTGCAGTGAAGTTAACATCTGGAATATCTGCGCCCTCCTGCAAAATCATAACAGCAAAGCTATCCTCACCATGCTGAACCTTAATGGTAGCATCACGCTCAAGGCCATAGTTTGCTGCAACATCGAAGGTAATCTTGTTATCGCTTACCACGAAGTTGGTAATCCAATCTACCACGCAAATAGGAGTTACTTCATTTGCGCGAGTCTCCTCCTCGAATGTGAAGGTAATCTCACCAACGCCACCAGCAGCAGTAAAGTCCATGATAGACTGAGAGGTAAGCTTAATCTTGCCTTTTGCCTGATTGGTTGGCTCACATGCAGTGAATGATACTGCAAGAAGTGCCAAAAATAGAAGAAGTTTTTTCATAGGTTTAGTTATTGTTTTGGTTTTAGTCTCTTAGAAATAATCTATTGAGCATCTCTATACTCAAATGGTACACTCTGGTCAAGCTCACACATTGTTGTGTTTACCACCTCGTACTTATTATCGTAGTTTGCATCCTGTGCAGTAATGATAACAAGTACCTTGCAGTTGCTCTTTACGATACGGCTATTCTCGATAGGTAGCTCAATAACCTTGTGCTGTACCGAGCTAGCGCCAACATAGCCCCACTCAGTACCTGAGATATCGCTAGATGTGATAGGAGCATAGCTACTACGAATAGCGTTGTTGTGATAGTTCATCCAACTCTCTGTAGCTCCATACTGCGAACCATAGATGTTATCCTCAAGCAGAAGAACATTGAATTTGAAGTGGCGTGCTCTCTTTGACTTTAGCGATGCGCTGACAACAACCTTATCGCCATCCAACTTAGCCGCTACAGCTACTCCAGCATCCTGGCTCTCCTTCTTTAGCTTGTTGAAGTTGGTTAGGATGTATGTGATGTTTGAGCCTGCGGACTCCTTATACTGATAGTTGTATGTCAGTGTTGGGTAGCCTGTAAGTGTCTTAATCGTATTGCGATAGTAGCCAGATATCGTAACGGCTGTAGACGAGTAGGAAGGGTCGCTGCTATTGTAGGAGTGTGCCATGGCAATATTGAAGTAATCGTTATAGGCAGGGTTATCCTCAAGCTGCTTGAGTGACGACATCATCAATGGACAGTAACCACAATCAGTTCCCGTGTGGTCGATAAGTAGCATGCGATACTTGAAGTTGTAGTTCGATGCGTCGCTATCTACAGGGAAGTCTGGTGCAGATGCTGTAAACACGGTGATTGATACAAGCTTCGAACTCATATCGTTATACTTTGCGTACAACGCATATTCGCCAACCTCGCTGAATGTTACAGGGTTACTAAACTCCTTATGTGTGTAGTAGTCGCATATCTTCGCCTCAGAGGTAACATCCTCGCCTGCATACTCTACACGCAATGTCACGCTCTGGCCTACACGCGCGGTTGTTGTTGATGCTGTGAGTATCACTTCGTTTACAGCGCCCTCTTGGGTGACAGTAATCGTTGCTTCGGCAGTGCTGTAGCTCACCTGAATCTTTGTTTCGCGCTTCTGTGTTGAGCTGTTCTTCGCTACTATGAAGGTGATATTTTCTGCATCAACCTCAATGTCGCCAATCCACTCATCAGTTGCCTTAACCTTGGCGATAGCACCCTCCTCAGCGCCTGATATGAGGTAGCTCACGCTCTGAGAGCCACCCATGGCAGGTGCTGTAATCTTACGAGGTGTTAGGGAGATCTTTATAGAGCTGTTACCCTCATCTTTGCCCACCTGCTGAACGCCAACGGTATACTCCTCAGCGCCGTAGCTTATGTTTATAAAGCCAACGCGCTGCTCTGTTGTGGTGTTTGCGTCAACCTCAAATGTAATCTTCTCACCAACGGTGATATCAGATATCCACTCAGAGGTTGATGTCGCCTCTAATACCGCCCCCTCTGTAGGTTGGCTTATGGTGTAGATAATCTCACCCACGCCACCTGCAGCGCTCATGGTCACAATGTTAGTTGCAACCATGAGGTTTGATTCTGCGTTAGAAGGTGTCTCTGCTATAGGCTCACATGCTGTGAACAGCACGCTCCAAATAGCAATGATTGAGAGTATTCTCTTCATAATTAGTTGATACCTGTTGGGTTAGTTACATATCCACCCATGTATTGGTTAGATGCTACCTCGCCACAGAAGTGAGCACGAACACGATGCTGTACTGCATTTACAAGATCTACAGATATATCGTAGCCACCCTCAATATGGCTAATGGTAACGCTACCACTTACGATATTCTGCTTGCCATCCTCGTTAGCAATCTCACTATCCGAAACATTGATTACATAGCCATCCTCGCCACCTACGCTATAAGTAGCCGCTGGGATGATAGCATTTGTATTTGCCTTTGCGCTGTTGCAATCAATTGTGAGTCTTAGGTTCTCGCTCTTAAGCATTACCACGAAGTTATTTCCATCGAACCATACACCCTCTGCGTAGTCACACTCGTGTATGTAGTCTGGCTTGCTGCTACGAGGCATAACCCATACCTTGCCCTCCTCTACATGCAAGTAGATATCGTATAGTCGGTTCTCCTCAACATTTGCCTTAATCTTGTACTCAGAGTCTGCAACGATAGCAATCTCCTGGCTAAGCTCAGCCACAGCATCCTCTACAGCGCCATAGCTCTTGTCTGAGAGACCATGATACAATTTGAAGCCATTCTCGTTAATGCTTATGCCTGAAGCATAGAGGAAAATACCTGACTTACGCATACGCTGTGACTCGCCGATACCTGTTACAAACCAAGCATCCTCGCCTGGAGCAATCACCTCGTAAGCATTGTCAGGATTGTTACCCTCGCCCATGATGTAGTAGCTTGTAAGTGCATCGTTGATATAGATATCGTATGTACCAGCCTCCTTAACGCGAATATCGCTACCATACTTCGATGTAGCGTACTTATAGTCGCGCTCGGCAGCCTGACCATTACCGCCAAGACCATTCTGCATAGAGCCATCCTTGATGAACTTGAATGAGTCAGATGTTGCAAGTTCTACGCCGCGAGCCACGAAGTAACCCTCGATATCCTCCATCAAGATTGCGTCGTTAATATTCCAGTTGTTGGTCATTGAGCCTATGATAGCCCAACCCTCAATCTCTCGTACAGGCTCAGCTGCTGCCTGATTTACAGTCACGCTGAATGACTGAGTAAGGTAGCTAACCTTGATAGAGCTGCTACGCTGCTCTGTTGCGGTGTTCTCTGCAACCTCGAACTTGATAGCGCCAAATACAGACTCCTGCTCAAGAATTGTGATCCAAGCAGCCTCAGTGGTAGCAGTTACAGGTGATACGCTGCTAATCTCAAAAGAGGTCTCATCCTTACCCTTTAGAGTGTAGGTAATCTCGCCATTGCCACCCTTGGCCTCAAATGAAAGAGAACCATTTGATGTAAGCTCCAAAGTCGCATCATTAGTCTGAGGCTCGTTTGTAGCCTCATTCTCGGTCTCGCATGCCACAAATAGAAGTGGAAGAGCAAGAAGTAGTGAAAGAAGTTTTTTCATTTTTAATGGTTGTTTAAGTTTTATTGTTTTAATTATTTAATTGTCAGTCGTTAGCTTGTGTGTTTGCACGAATATTTGCGATAACAAAAACACTTTCACAATACAAATATATAACATTTTATTCAATATATAGCAATTTATTAAAATATTTTTTATTGGCTTGGTGCTTAGCGGTGTTATTGATTATATGGATTGTGGTATTGTCTTGAATTTTAATCAAAACATTGCTATCTGCTTAGTTTTTATATTATTTAATCAGTAATTTTTGATTTTTGGCCAAAATTGCTTATATTTGCAGTGGGTGTTTTATAATTAAATCTATTGATATGAAAAGGTTTTTGTTATTTGTGTTTGCATTGACCGTATGTATGGCGTGTGATACTAAGAGTGGAGATAGTCAGCAGCCTGGTTTGCCAAGTGCTGGTATTACAGATTGTGAATTAACCAAGAAGTTATGTTCTTCAATGATTACTGCTACAGAGTGTGAGGTGGGAATGAAGAATGGCATGGTAAGGGTTTATGATAATGTAATATACTACCTATTCTCGGCGGATGCTACTTGTAAGGCTTATGCTGAGATAGGGTCGGAGTGGTATGTGTCGCGCACTTTCAGTTGGGCATACAACGATGAGACGAAGGTTATAACAACCACAGATGAGTCTGGTGCATCGTACGACGCGCGTGTTTTGGACTATGATGATGAGAGAATTGTTATTGAGGGAAATCTTTGCGGCGAGATAAGTTTTCATGCTACAGGTGATAGCGAGGATGTCTACAAGCGAGAGTTGAAATTCGTAGCTAAGTCTGAGGAGTGGAGTGCATACAGCTATGAAGTTTATAAACTCGGTTTTGTAGACGAGTATGATGAGCGTTTTGATGAGATATTGGCAAAGGTAAGTAGTGACGCGGAGGTTGATGATAAGCAATTTTTAGATGCTTTGAATGGCTCAGTTTTCTATGTCGGACAAGATGCTGAGGATGATACTTCGGGAGCGGTGTATGGAAGTATCGGTATCTACCCTTACTATAATGGAAAATATTATTATAGAACACCTTATGAGGTTGGAGGCTTAGGCTTAGAGCTTATCATTCCTAATACACTCTTGTTCAAGGATGGCGGTGAGGGTCGTCAGTGCGTTAGCTACGATGAAGTTGCAGGTATAGGTTATGGCAATGAGTGTCGTTATATTGAGTTTGCATGGTCGTATGATAGTGAGCGCAATATCTTGTCAACTAACTATTTGGATAAAGAGGGGTTTGTTGAGGCTCAGGTGGTATATATAGACTCTAAGTGCGCAATTCTAAAGGGTCGCGTACTTGGTTATCCTCCTGTAGACTGTGACTATGCTTATTTCTACGCAGATTTCACAAAGTATGACTACAACGAGATAGAGGCAAAGTACGGCACTAAGTTGTAGTGTAGGACTTATGCTTTGTTAGATTTGGCAAAGTAGTACTTAGATATTATCAAACTATGGGGTTGTTTAATCTTTGTATTAAGCAACCCCTAATTATTATCCTTATTTGTCATGCACTATGACAAATTGTCACTATATTTGCATGATTTTGGCGTAATTGTGCTTTTGGCACAGAGATTGACACAACGCCATGCAACAGAAAATATAAGTAAAACTTAAAAACATAGAACAATTATGGCAGTAAAACCACTTTCAGACCGCGTTTTGGTGAAGCCAAATCCGGCAGAGGAGAAGACCGCAGGAGGTCTATTTATTCCAGACACAGCAAAGGAGAAGCCTTTGATGGGTAAGGTTATCGCAGCGGGTCCTGGTACCGCTGATATTAAGATGGAGGTTAAGGTTGGCGATACAGTGATGTATGGTAAGTATGCTGGCACTGAGCTTAACTATGAGGGTGAGGACTACCTTGTTATGAAGCAGTCTGATATTATCGCAGTTATCGAGTAACAAATTTAGAAAAGAGGAATTACTATTATGGCTAAGGAGATTAGATATAATGTTGAGGCGCGTGAGCTTTTGAAGGAGGGCGTAGATGCGCTATGTAATGCTGTGAAAGTGACACTCGGTCCTAAGGGTCGTAATGTTATCATCGACAAGAAGTTCGGTGCACCACATGTAACTAAGGATGGTGTAACCGTTGCTAAGGAGGTTGAGTTGGAGGATACCTTTGCAAATATGGGTGCGCAGATGGTACGCGAGGTAGCGTCAAAGACCAATGATGATGCTGGTGATGGTACTACAACTGCTACAGTTCTTGCTCAGTCGCTTATCTCTGTAGGTATTAAGAATGTTACTGCAGGTGCAAACCCTATGGACCTTAAGCGTGGTATTGACGCTGCGGTTGAGAAGGTTGTTGAGTCACTTAAGGCTCAGAGCCAGGTTGTAGGTTCAGACTTCGATAAGATTGAGCAGGTGGCTACAATCTCTGCAAACAATGACCGTAAGATTGGTAAGCTCATCGCAGAGGCTATGGCTAAGGTGAATAACGAGGGTGTTATCACAGTTGAGGAGGCTAAGGGTACTGAGACACATGTAGATGTTGTTGAGGGTATGCAGTTTGACCGTGGTTATATCTCTGCATACTTCATTACAGATACTGAGAAGATGGAGGCGCAGCTTGACAAGCCATATATCCTTATCACAGATAAGAAGATCTCGACAATGAAGGAGATTATGGGTATCCTTGAGCCTGTTGCTCAGAGCGGTCGCTCACTCCTTATCATCGCTGAGGATGTCGATGGCGAGGCTTTGTCTGCGCTTGTTGTAAATAAGCTACGCGGTACTTTGAAGATCGCTGCATGTAAGGCTCCAGGCTTCGGTGACCGCCGTAAGGAGATTTTGGAGGATATCGCAACACTTACAGGTGCAACCGTTATCTCGACCGATAAGGGTATGAAGATGGAGGATGCTGGTATCGAGGCTTTGGGTACTGCCGATAAGGTTACCTTGAACAAGGAGAACACAACTATCGTTGATGGTGCTGGCTCTAAGGAGGCTATCGCTGCTCGTGTACAGCAGATTCGTGCCTCTATCGAGAATGCTACTTCTGACTACGACCGTGAGAAGCTTCAGGAGCGTTTGGCTAAGCTTGCTGGTGGTGTGGCTGTATTGTATGTAGGTGCTGCAACAGAGGTTGAGCTTAAGGAGAAGAAGGATCGTGTTGAGGATGCCTTGGCTGCTACACGCGCAGCTGTTGAGGAGGGTATCGTTCCTGGTGGTGGTGTGGCTTACATCCGTGCCGTTGAGTGCCTTGAGGGCGTTAAGGGTGAGAACGATGACCAGACTACAGGTATTCAGATCGTTAAGCGTGCTATCGAGGAGCCACTTCGTCAGATTGTAGCTAATGCTGGCGGCGAGGGTTCTGTAGTTGTAAATAAGGTTAAGGAGGGTCAGGGTGCCTTCGGTTACAACGCTCGTGACGATAAGTACGAGGATATGCTTGCTGCAGGTATCATCGACCCAACGAAGGTGTCTCGCGTTGCCTTGGAGAATGCTGCATCTATCGCTTCGATGTTCCTAACCACAGAGTGCGTATTGGCTGAGAAGAAGGAGGATAGCCCTCTTCAGAATCTTGCTTCAGCTGGCGCAGGTATGGGTGGCATGATGTAATATAACCAATTATAAAGTGGGGCTGTAAACAAACTTGTTAAACAACCCCACTTTATATTATTTGATAGAGATAGGAGTTCTTACTCTCTATTTGTTGGAGTCTCCATCGAAATCATAAGATTTTCTCCCGACCACTGATTTATCATGTGGCTGTGGGTATAGATGTTGCGCGCGCCGTGCTTAACCTTCACATCAAGTTCAAAGGGTGGTGCGAAGCGCACATACTTATCATAGGGGAGTGTGTGCGGAATTATATATATATATAAGGTAAGCGAATCTGCTGCCTCGCACTTTAATACGACTCGTCTATCATTTGAGTAGTTTGAGGGCATGGTTGTAAGCTCTGCACCAACGGGCGCAACTTCATCCATGTGCTTGAGTAGCTCGACCTGCTCATCACCGTGCTTAATACTTGCCATTACAACAAGATTGTAACGCCAAAACTCGTCAAAATTGGTGTCAATGGTGATAGTTAAAAGTGCCATAACAAAATAATTTTGTAGAAAACTACACTACAAAGATAGTAATAATTTGCAGATTTTAGTTTTTTATCGTAAATTTGCAGACTATTTGTGCTGAAATGGAGCAAATTGGATTGTATAAGATAGCCTATAAGGGGCTTAAGAATGGTAGCTATGACTTTGATTTTAAGGTAGATAACGCACTTTTTGAGGCGTTTGAGACCGAGGAGATCAAGGGCGGTAGCTGTGATGTGCGCGTTAAGCTCAACAGATCAGAGTCGATGTTGGAGCTTGAAGTAGCCATCGAAGGTGAAGTAATTTGTGAGTGTGACCGCTGTTTGGAGGATTGTCCTATAGCAATTGACTATGAGGGCGACCTTGTGGTTAAGTTCTCAGATGAGAGCGACTACTACGATGGCGAGGTTATGTGGATATCTCCTTCGGAGGATATGCTTGATCTCACACAGTACATCTATGAGAGCATTGTACTTTCGTTGCCTTATAGCCGTGTGCATGAGGATGGCGAGTGCAATCCTGAGATGTTGGCTTCGTTTAGCGCAATTACAGAGGAGGAACTTGAAGCTCTCGAGGCTAAGGCTGAGGAGGCAGATGTTGTTGGTCTTGATGACTACAATAAGAGCCTACTTGAGGCACTAAAGGAGCAGATGGAGAATAAATAGAGAAATATAAAGCTGTGAGGAGGTTAATCCGTCTAACCGCCAAACAGAGAGAAAGACACATAAAACTTAAAAATTATATTGTAATATGGCACATCCAAAACACAAAGTCTCTTCAACTCGTCGAGACAAGAGAAGAACTCACTACAAGGCTGTAGTTCCTACTGTAGTAACTTGCTCAAACTGTGGTTCAGCAGTACTCTACCACCGCGTTTGCCCAGAGTGTGGCTTCTACCGCGGTAAGCTCGCAATCGAGAAGAAGGCAGAGTAGTCTTCACAACTAAAACAAGGAGCAACCGCAAAACGGTTTGCTCCTTTTGTTTTTACCACTACTCACTAACCCTAAAACTAAGAACTATGATTAGAATAGGTATCGACGCTATGGGTGGCGACTTCGCCCCTGAGGTAGCAATTGAAGGTGCAGTGATGTCACTTGAACATCTTGACAAGGAGAGTCGTATCGTTCTCTTTGGTGATAAGCAGCGCATTGTGGAACTCCTTAACAAGCATAACTGCCCTGTTGAGAAGTTCGATATTGTCGCAACAACCCAGGTCATCGAGATGGGTGATCACCCTGCAAAGGCCTTTATTTCAAAGAGCGACTCAAGTATCAGCGTCGGCTTTAAGTATCTTGCTGAGGGTAAGGTAGATGGTTTTGCAAGTGCTGGCTCTACAGGTGCTATGATGGTAGGCTCAATGCAGGTTATTAAGCCTATCGAGGGTGTTATCCGTCCTGTGCTTGCAACGCTCATCCCTACAATCTCGGCAGAGAAGGGTATTCAGCATGGCGTGCTCATGGATGTGGGTCTCAATGTTGATGCTAAACCAGAGGTGTTGGCGCAGTATGGCTTGCTTGGCTCAATCTATGCTAAGTCGGCACTAAATATCGAGAACCCTCGCGTTGCGCTCCTCAATATCGGTGAGGAGGAGGGCAAGGGTAATGCTCAGGCCAAGGCTACATATGACCTTATGAAGGAGTATGGACACTATAACTTCGTGGGTGATGTTGAGTCATCATATATCTTCACTGGTAAGATTGCAGATGTTGTTGTTGCTGATGCCTTTGTTGGTAATAGCATCTTGAAGATGGCCGAGGCTCTCTATCGTATTAACTTTAAGCTCGGTGGTGGTAAGCCACGCTTTAAGCTTGCGCTTCGACCAATTCTTGGCCGTCTTATCCCAAAGCTCTACTTCCAGTATGATTTCTGGGATGCTATGAATGCTGAGAGCGTTGGTGGTCTACAGGTTATGGGTGTTAATGCCCCTGTGATGATTGGCCACGGTAGTTCATCTGCACGCGCTATCTGTAGCATGATTCTATCTATGGAGCGTGATATCAAGAGTAACTTCCCTGCTAAGCTTCGTGAGGCATTGAAGGATATCAAACCTGCTGAGGCATAAATGATAAAGAAGCTGTCTAACAAGGCTTCTTTGGCGTTGCACTTGCTCTCAAAATGCTCATTTACGCCTAGTAAACTCCGCTTTTTCGAGCTTCGTGCGCCTAAAATTAGCTCTTGTTATACAACTTCACAAGAAAAAAGTGACTGTCCATTAACTTGTTGGACAGTCACTTGTTTTGTTAAAGGGAGAGGAGAGAAGTAAGGTGTGCTTCGCACGGAGTTTATTTTATGAGAGAGATGGGATGAATGGGATAGATGGAGAGCGCAGAGAGAGACAGTAGAGACAATAAAGACAGCAGGGAGAATAGAAATTATTTTTTTGATACTCAAGTTTCTCTGTTGTCTTTGTTGTCGCTATCGTCCCTATTCTCCCCATCTTCCCTATGCCCACCTAAATTAGCAAGAAATAAATTTGTTGTTAGAAGGGGTTAGGCTTGGTCTATCGTAAAAGCTCTGCAAGGATAAGCAGTTGGCTCGAAGCAACCAAATTTATAACGCAAAATTTCGATAATAATTGCGAATCAGGCTATAGAACAAGTTCCAAAGTAGAGCAATTTATAATGGCAAAATATAGTCAGCATACTTAGCCCACGACGCAGAGCTCTTGTATGCCTCAACGGCCTCAGCAGGCACATATATCTCAAGATTGGCTGGCACACCGTACTGG
>JAFYRL010000098.1 GCA_017546975.1 Alistipes sp. | reverse complement strand
TTCTTCGTTGCACTTGCTCTCAAAATGCTCATTTACGCCTAGTAAACTCCGCTTTTTCGAGCTTCGTGCGCCTAAAATTAGCTCTTGTTATACAACTTCACAAGAAAAAGTGACTGTCCATTAACTTGTTGGACAGTCACTTTATTATTATTTTTTTGGCAGTACCCTACTTCGACAAAACAAGCTTCTCAATCTCCTCCATCTGTGCCTTAAACTGCTTGTCTGTATCAATCATATCAGCAACAGCCTTACAGCTATGGAGCACCGTGGCGTGGTTACGACCACCGATAGATGAGCCGATAACCGTAAGCGGTGACTTGGTATGCTGCTTTGCAAGGTACATGGCTACTTGTCGCGCCTGCGCAACATCACGGGTACGCTTCGACGAGTTAAAGGTGTCAAGGTCGATATCGAAGTAGTCACACACAACCTTAACGATATGGTCAATAGTAATCTCACGCTGTGTAAGCTTAACATAGACCTTCAAGATATCCTTAGCAAGCGAGATTGTAATCTTGCGGTTGAGGAACGAAGCATTTGCGATAAGTGATGACAACGCACCCTCAATCTCGCGTACATTAGCAGAGATATTCTCAGCAAGGTATGCAACAACCTCCTCTGGAATATTGGCACCGAGACGCTGAGCCTTAGCACGGATAATCTTAACCTTAGTCTCATAGTCAGGCAAGTTTAGGTTTGCCGACAAGCCCCACTTAAATCGGGTCAAGAGGCGCTGCTCGATATCCTTCAACTCTACAGGTGGCTTATCCGAGGTTAGGATAAGCTGCTTACCCGCCAACTGTAGGTGGTTAAAGATATTGAAAAAGGCGTTCTGCGTACCTGTCTTACCCGTAAGCTCCTGAATATCGTCAATGATAAGGACATCAACCATCTGGTAAAAGTGGATAAAGTCAGTAATCTCGCCATTTTTATAGGCGGTCTGAAACTGCGCCTGGAACTTATTCATTGAGACATACAACACCTGCAACTCAGGGTGACGCTGACGCACCTCATGGCCAATAGCCTGAGCGATATGTGTCTTACCCAAACCCGAATCACCATAGATATATAGTGGGTTGAAGGCGTTGTTACCTGGTGTAACTGCAACGGCCATACCTGCTGAGCGTGCAAGACGATTACACTCTCCCTCAATATGGTTCTCAAAGGTGTAATTCATATTGAGCTGTGGGTCGATATTTATACGACGCAAGCCTGGAATTACAAAAGGATTCTTTATATTTGCAGTGTCTGTAGGAGTCGAGAACTTAGGAAGCTGTGAAGATGATGCTTCGGCAGCAGACTGAGTGCGACGAGGCACAGCATACTTTAGCTTAGTATCTGAACCGTATAGCTCTGATACTATGGGAAGTAGGATATTGATATATCGCTTCTCGATACTTGATACGAAGCTCTCATTTGGCACACGTAGACGCAAGATAGAGCCATCATAATCGATAGGGCGAATAGGATTAAACCACTTGACAAACTCCTCCTCGGTGATTGAGAGTCGAAGTCTATCAAGGCAATCCTGCCATACCTGTGTATATCTATCCATCTGCATCATTGCGTTCTTTCTTTTGCCGTATTATCTTCCAAATTCACATCGTTTAGAGGCGATAAGTCCCCCGAAACAGCCTTTTATACTCTGTTTCAACACTTTACATTTTACACCTCTATTTTTGCTAAAATCACCCTTTGCCTATACACGGTTTTAGGGGCATTTTGACACTGCAAAGATGTGGATAATTTTATTAAAATAAACTCAAAAATCAGTTGTATATTTCATTTATTTTATTAGGGCAGAAGAAAGATGTTTTTCTAAAATGATTTTATAGTTATCCGAAACATTTAGCCAAAATCGAGGCATCAAAATTGTAACTATATAGATACTAAGGCGATATATAAATCAACTAAAAATTGAGTGAACAAGAGGCGAAAAATGGCTTATTTTGTTAACTTACTGATACAAAAGCGCCTTGCAAAAAAATAGGTGCGGATTACTTTTTTTTGTAACTTTTTTTTCGTAAATTTGCATAATAGAAATTTTCTGAGCGTAAGATTATAAACTATAAAAATAACTTATACAACTATGGCAAACAATTTAGATCCTCAGGTATTGAGCAAAGCACAGGCTTGGCTTGACGGTAACTATGACGAGGCGACCAAACAGGAGGTGCGCATGCTTATCGAGAACAACCCTAACGAGCTTGTTGAGAGCTTCTATAAGGACCTTGAGTTTGGTACTGGTGGCTTGCGCGGCATCATGGGCGTGGGTACTAATCGCATGAATATATATACTGTAGGTGCTGCAACACAGGGACTTGCAAACTATCTCAAGCAGAACTTCGCTGGTGAGCAGATTAAGGTGGCTATCTCACACGACAGCCGTAACAACTCACGCATGTTCGCAGAGCGCGTAGCTGACATCTTTGCTTCAAACGGCTTTATCGTATACCTTTTTGATGCTCTCCGCCCTACTCCAGAGCTTAGCTTTGCTATCCGTGAACTTGGCTGTCAGTCTGGTGTCATGGTAACAGCATCACATAATCCTAAGGAGTATAACGGCTACAAGGCATATTGGAATGACGGTTCTCAGGTAACCTCACCACACGATGTAAACATCATCGAGGAGGTAGGCAAGGTAGCTATGGAGGATGTGCTTACAGGCAAGAATCCTGAGAATATCAACATTCTCGGAGAGGAATTTGACAAGATATATCTTGCAGCTATCAAAGATTTGTCTTTGTCACCAGAGTCTGTTGCTAAGTATAACGACATGAAGATTGTCTACACCCCACTACATGGTGCTGGTGTAAAGCTTGTACCTCAGTCACTTCGCAACTACGGCTTCAACAATATTATATGCGTGGAGGAGCAGATGGTCTTGGACGGCAACTTCCCTACCGTAGCATCACCAAACCCTGAGGAGCGCAAGACTATGGCTATGGCCATTGAGCGTGCAGAGAAGGAGGGTGCTGACTTTGCTATGGCTACAGATCCTGATGCTGACCGTCTCGGCGTAGCACTTCGCACAGGCAAGGGCGACTATGTACTTCTTAATGGTAACCAGACACTTGTGCTTCTTATGAGCTATCAGCTTACTCGTTGGGCAGAGCTCGGCAAGATTACAGGCAAGGAGTTCGTTGTAAAGACCATCGTTACATCTATGATGCCTGATGCTGTTGCAGAGCACTTTGGCGTTAAGTGCTACAACTGCCTCACAGGCTTCAAATATATTGCTAAAATCATCCGTGAGCAGGAGGGCAAGACTAAGTATATCGGTGGTGGCGAGGAGTCATTCGGCTACCTACCTGGCGACTTCGTGCGCGACAAGGACGGCGTAGCAGCTATCACCCTCGTTGCTGAGGCTGCAGCATGGGCTCGCGACACTATGGGCATCACACTATATGAGTGGTTGCAGCAGTTGTATGTTAAGTATGGTTTCTTCCGCGAGGGCCTTGTAAATGTTGTACGCAAGGGTAAGGATGGTGCAGCAGAGATTCAGCAGATGATGGTGGACTACCGCCAGAATCCTCCTAAGTCAATCCTCGGCTCTCCAGTGGTTAAGATTCTCGACTATAAGACACTTGAGGAGATAGACACAGCTACAGGCGAGCGCAAGCCTATTGAGGGAATCGATGATAAGAGTAATGTACTACAGTGGCTCACTGAGGACGGCACTAAGGTATCAGTACGCCCTTCAGGCACAGAGCCTAAGATTAAGTTCTACTTCGGCGTTAAGGCTCCGTTGGCTTCTGTCGATGAGTTCGACGCAACCCTTGCGGCTCTCGACCAGAAGATTGAGGATATTAAGGCTGAGCTTAATTTGTAAACAAAAAGCAGTGCTAATTAAATTAGTATTGAGGAATTAGTAATAATCAGTTAGCCCTGACAAAGAGCCAACAAGGTATTAAAAGGGCCTAAAGGGGTACTCGTCAACGAAAAATCCCTTTAGGCCCTACTTATATCACTTTATGTCCTTTGACTCAATAAACAGACACAAAATTCATTATAACTCAACAATCACCGTTGCACCTACTATTTCAGGCAACTGCACCCTACGCTCCTTAATCTCAACTTTGGCGCGATACCTTATATTATTATAATAGAGAAGAGCGTCGTATATGCCCGAAGCAGGAAGCAGTTTATAGTTATCTGCAATATCTATGATACCAGCCTTAGCTTCGCCCATAATAAGGTATCGCTGACCGAGCATGCGCTCCACCTCGCGCATATCGCCACGCGCCATAATCTCGCGCACCACGGTAGAACTAATCTTTGCTCCGTCAACAAGATGTTGAGCTACACACTCCAGCTCAAAACCACACTCCTCGGCAAGCGGCTTCAGGCTGTCATAGTTTCCCTCATTGCCTCGACCCAAACGGTGGTTATACCCCACTATCATTCCCACCATACCGAGCCTTTCAACGAGCGACTCTCGCACAAATGCATCGTATGGCTGGCTACGGAAATTCTCATCGAAACGAGCAACAACCATGCGATCTATGCCCTCACGCTCCAACAACACAGCACGCTCCTGAATAGTCGTAAGTAGTCCCATCCCATCTGCCTTACCCATAGCTATGCGGGGATGCGGGTCAAAGGTAACAACAACACTCTCTGCATTAAGGCGCGAGGCCATCTTCTTAACAGCGTGAAGGAGTACCTTATGACCACTATGCACACCGTCAAATGACCCTATGGTAACCACAGAGCGAAGTGCGGGTGTTATATTCTCAAAACCGTAGTCTATAGTCATGGTTAGCTATTACTCTCTTCGGCAACCTTTACGAAGTATGCCACCTTCTCGAGGAGGGTGGTGATATCGTAGTTCTCAACGACAATACCTGGAGGGAAGTTAAGTGGCGCAGATGTAAAGTTCAAGACGCCCTTAATACCTGCGTTAATAATCGGCAGCACAAGTGTCGATGCCACAGATGTAGGCGACGAGACAATCACGATGCTTATATTTAGCTCATCTACGCGCTCCTCAAACTCATCGATATGGTAACACGGAATGTTATCTATGACAGTACCCACCTTATCGGGGTGGACATCAAAGGCGGCAGTGATACGAAGCTTAAGGCCCTTTCCATTGAAGTACTTGGTTACAGCCTGACCCAAGTGTCCCATACCAATGATCGCCATGTTTATGGGCTGTTCACTATATAGAATGCCATCTATAAAGTCGATAAGCACCTTGACATCGTAACCCTTCTTGGTATCTGAAGAGAAGCCTATCAACATAAGGTCACGGCGCACCTGCACAGCCGTAATGCCATGCATACCCGCCAAGACATGAGAGAAGATATGTGTAATACCTTGGGCATGACACTTTAAGAGTGTTCTTCGGTACTCACTAAGACGCTCAATGGTCTTTTCAGGGATTGGTGTGGTTATGTTTGCCATTACTCAACCTCTATTGTATAGTTACTCTTATATCGCTCCATAGTCCAGCAGGTGTTGACATACAACCCCTCCACAAAGTCAAAGATGTATGGCGTAGCCAATGGCATAAGCACCTCATTAGTATCCTCATCGAAGCCCTCAAACATACTACGACAGAATATCATTGCTGCATCGTATCCTCGATATGAGTACATCGTTGGCAACACCTCGTACGCCTGAACATAGCGTGCATCGAACAGCGCTATACTCTCATTTGCACGATTAGCGTGGTAAGGAACAAGGAATATGGTGTTATTATTAAAAAATGTCTGCTTATCTATTGAGGTCATCTGCTTCCAGCGTCGGTTACCCACAACGACATAGTCACCCATTAGGCCACCACGACCAAGGATAGATGCCCGTGTCGAAGATAGGGTCGTAAGTACTCTATCCACATCTGTCTCCTTGCTTGCCAAAACCACAAAGAGTTTCTCGGTACGGCTACGCATAAACTCTGTGATATCTATCTGCTCACCATTTGTGCCATCAGCATTGCGTAGATATAGTAGCGACTCGCGGTCAAATGCGTAGTTTAGCTCGTAGACAACATGGTCTGCACTGAACTCGCGCATCTTTGCCTCATAATCCCTATCTATTGATGCAGTGTGGATAACAACCACCTCGCGGCTACCATCAAACAGACGCGCAAACTTGTCATACTTATTATAGTTCTCTGCCTGCATCTGGAACAAGACAGGACTCTGCAACGAGGTTATATCTGCAAGAGGCGACACCACAGGGATATTATTCGCTGTAGCGTATGGCACAATAACACTTAGCTCATTCTCATATACAGGACCTATGATTAGCTGTGCCTCATAGAGTAGAGGCTCATCAGCCATGATTGCCTGGATACGCTCCTCAGAACACTCTGTATCAAATACAGACAACTCTATATCATAGCCCTCTGTCTTAAGATCCTCCATAGCAAGCAACACACCACGATAGAAGTCTACAATCGAGGTATTCACCTTGCCATCCTTATGAAAAGGCATCATCAACGATGTGCGCAGTATCTGATATGGAGCAAGCCTTCTAAACTCCCTGCGCAAAGTATCTGCAGCAGTAGACTCCTCGGCAACAACATCAACAGCTATCTCCTCAGTTACCCTCTCCTCTGCTGGAGTTTCAGTTACAACATTCTCAATTATAGTCTCTGTTGCAACCTCCTCAGTTTTCCTCTCCTCAATTATCTTTGCATCCTCCACCGATACACGCTTCTCGCGCTCCCTCTCTATCTCATCCACAGTAGCAAAGCCTCGCTCCGAGCGGCGCACCTTAATCTCCATATCTGGATATATATGTTCAATATCCACATCTGGATTATCAGCCTCAAGTACCGTAACCGAGACCTTATATTTGCGTGCTATGGCGTATATCGTCTCGCCCTGCTTAACGCTATGGTAGATATATCTCTTCTTATCCACCTTAGGCTGAGCCTCTATACTCGCAACCTCACCCTTAGGGATAAGCACATAGCTATCAAGCTGAAGTGTCGATGGGGTAAGCCCATCGTTACACTCCATAATACTACTCTCCGAGACGCTATATGCCTTAGATAGCGAATATATGGTGTCGCCACTTACAACAAGATGTTTATAGTAGCTCTTGCCCTCAACCTCAACGATGATATTTGTAGGCTCCGTAGCCATCACAGCCACTGAGAACATTGTAAGTAGAGGTATGTAAAGAAATTTAAGGTATCTCATTCTATTTCATCCTTAGACGAATTTCTGTAATCTTTTTCTTGGTGTATAGCGGGAAGTCGCCATTCATTATCCAAGAGTAGTAGCTTGGGTCGCTCTTAAAGACATCTTCAACCACTCGGCCCTTATACTTACCAAAGGTAAATATCTCCTCACCCTTATCATTTAACGATAAGCGTCCCGCAAAGTCTACAAAAGCTCCCGTAGATGAAAACTCGGCAAGTTCCTCCACCGTGCTACCTATATCGCCATAACGCTCAATCTGCGCCTCTAACACCTCGTATGTAGCCATGGTATCAGCCTCTGCAGAGTGTGCATTCTCAAGATCCTTGTCGCAGTAGAACTTATATGCTGCTACCAAGGTACGCTGCTCCTTACGGTGGAA
This sequence comes from Alistipes sp., assembly GCA_017546975.1. Taxonomy (GTDB): domain Bacteria; phylum Bacteroidota; class Bacteroidia; order Bacteroidales; family Rikenellaceae; genus Alistipes. The sequence goes on along the minus strand of JAFYRL010000098.1, from coordinate 1,484 downwards.
GATAGTCTGCACATCCACAAACTTGCGGCGCGAGAAGTCCACATCCACACCTGCACGCATAAACTCCTCAACAAGTACAGGCAGGTCAAAGCGGTTGGAGTTAAAGCCACCAAAATCGCATCCCTCGATAAATGCCGCCAATGACTTAGCTATCTGACGGAATGTAGGCTCATCCTTTACATCCTCATCACTGATGCCATGCACTGCTGTTGCCACCTCAGGGATATGCATCTCAGGATTTATGCGGCGTGTCTTAACACTCTTTGTACCGTCCACATCGACCTTAACCATAGATATCTCTACAATGCGATCATTGGCTGTATCAACACCTGTAGTCTCAAGGTCAAAGAATATTATTGGGCGCTTAAGTTTTAGATTCATAGTTCTATATTTTAACCGTTGTCTAAGTGGTTAGTACTCCTCGCCGTCATCCAACGCAACAGCAAGCGTACCCTTGTATCGGAAAGTTACCTTGCCGTAGCTATCAGAAACCCAGCCCTCGATCTTATCCTCGCTCACTATAACCTCACCCTCAATAGGAAGAATCCACACTACTGGGTTGTAGTCGGCATCAAAATAGATAAATCGCGAGTATGCGCAACCTATCGTTCCTGGCGCACAACTCTCGTTTACATCGATGGTATACTTACCCAATGGTATTGATGGACACTCCACATCTCCTGTTGCAGCCCATAAGTCAAGCTCCATGTATGAGTTCTTAGGAAGATAGTAGCCACTCAAATCCTCAGCCGAAGAGAGCGCAACATAGTAGTTATGTGCGTCAGTCTCATTTGCTGGCGTTCCTGGTGCATAGTATGTACCAGCACTATAGCTAAGTTTGTAGCCATCGAACAGAGCCTCCTGCTTTACGGTAACTTCAAACGATAGAGCCTCATACTTAACAGTCACTACGGCCTCACGCGCTCTACCCTCGTTTTGTAGGATGTCGAAGGTGATATCCTCACCCACCACGAAGTCACATATCCACTCCGCAGTGCTCTCCACAGATGGCTCCACGCCCTTAATCTTGTTTTCAAGAGTGTATCTAATGACACCCTTACCGCCATCATCATCAAACGACACTACCGTCTCAGATGTAAGCGTCAACATCGGAGTCTTCGCCTCAACCTCTGTCTTAGGCTGCTCACTACATGCCACAAACGGCAACGCAAGAAGTAGATATAGTAGTTTTTTCATTTAAGGGATGTTCTATAAATTAGTAAACAAGTTTTTCATTGTTGGAAGATTCTATTTCGGTTGCTTTTGAATTTATTTTGGCTTCTATATCATCTTTCCTCAGTTATAATGCCCGCATTTCGCCTTCGGAAAAGATGAGAAGTCTGCTAAAAATTCGCTCCAAAATCAACTCGACCTAATTTGTAGAACCTCCCTTAAGTAACTCCACTTAAGTGTTAATATTTGGCTAACACGAAAAACATCCTCAACTCAATATAAAAGAGCCATTACTAAGTTCGTAGTTAGCA
>JAFYRL010000097.1 GCA_017546975.1 Alistipes sp. | reverse complement strand
CTTCGTTGCACTTGCTCTCAAAATGCTCATTTACGCCTAGTAAACTCCGCTTTTTCGAGCTTCGTGCGCCTAAAATTAGCTCTTGTTATACAACTTCACAAGAAAAAAGTGACTGTCCATTAACTTGTTGGACAGTCACTTGCTTTTATTCACATACCTCTTTTGGAGGGAGTGCTGTAGGATGATACTATTATAGGGATGTTCTATAAATTAGTAAATTAAGTTTAACAATAGGTAGTTTTATTTTATATTTCGGTCGCTTATGAGTCTCTTTCGATATCTTCTTTATCCTTACTCGGTTACGATGCCCGCATCGCGCCCTCATAATAGATAAAGAATCTATCCGAAATAACCCTCAAAATCGCCTCGACCTAATTTATAGAACCTCCCTATATATAATACAGAGGGTAGCTAAGACAAATTAGCTACCCTCTGTATTGTATGTTTAATGTTGTATTACTCCTCAGTAGGAGTAGTGATACCGTCGATTTCGGCTACTACGAAGTTGCTGCCACCAATAAAGATTGTATCTGCAGCATGCGCCAAAGAGCGTGCGTGGGCGATAGCCTCGGCAACTGTAGGCTTAGTCTCGAAGCTTAGGCCTAACTCTGTTGCAAGGGTAGCGATATCCTCGATATTGCGAGCACGGTCGATATTTGCCTTAGTGAAGATATAGTGTATCTTCTTTGGTAGTAGTGGCATAATCTTATCCAATGACTTCTCCTTTGCAAAGCCCATAACTGCAATGATACGCTCAGTGTTGAGTGCTTCAAGTTGGCGAGCTACGAAGGCAATACCCTCGGCATTATGGCCTGTGTCGCAGATAGTATAAGGCTCATCGCAAAGTACCTGCCAGCGTCCCATAAGACCTGTATTTGCAGCGCTCTTTGCCAAGCCCTCGCGGAAGGCACGGCGTGAGATAGTTAGTGGGGTGAACTCAGCGAGATAGTCGGCAGCAGCACATGCTGTAACGATATTATGACGCTGGTAGTCGCCTAATAGATCGATATCTAACTCAAAGTTACGCTCATCGCGTGTTCGGAGGATGCTGAAGTGCTGATTGCGGTTGTCGAAGTGCTCCACGCCGTTAAGCACAAAATCCTGCTCGGCATAGATAACCTTAGAGTTAAGCTCCTCGGCACGGCGCTCAAAGATTGTGTTATATGTCTCGTTGCTCTGACCGATAACAACAGGGATGCTCTTCTTTATGATGCCAGCCTTCTCCGCAGCAATCTTCTCGATAGTATCGCCAAGAAACTCAGTATGCTCCATGCTGATGTTTGTCACCACGCTAAGAAGTGGGGTGATAAGGTTTGTGGCATCAAGTCTACCGCCGAGGCCTGTCTCGATAACAGCCACCTCCACATCGCTCTGGTCGAAGTAGTCAAAGGCCATGGCTGCTGTCATCTCGAAGAATGAGAGGTCGAGCTCCTGCATCTTCTCGCGGTGCTTATCTACGAAGTTTACAACCTTCTGCTTAGGTATCATCTCGCCATCTACGCGTATGCGCTCGCGGAAGTCTACAAGGTGTGGCGAGGTGAAGAGACCTGTGCGGTAACCAGCCTCGCGGAGTATAGATGCGAGCATGTGTGATACTGAGCCCTTGCCATTAGTACCCGCAACATGTATAGTGTAGAAGTTGCGCTGTGGGTTGCCAAGGTGCTGGCAGAAAGAGTTTATACGCTCCAATCCTGGCTTGTAAGCATCGCCGCCAACACGCTGGAACGATGGCATTGCCGTAAATAAAAATTCGAGTGTCTGTGTGTAATTCATATCTTTAGTCAACTAAATAATTTTTCTTCTTTGTGCGGTAGGCGATATAGTATAGCAAGGCAAGTGCCGCTACAAATGTCGATATGCGGGCTATCCAATCACCATATATTGTATACATCGTCTTTTCGCTACGAAGCTCCAACTCGGCAGTGAGAATACCCTCCTCATCCCACTCAAGGCGCTTGCCAACGCTCTTTCCCGTAGGTGATATAAAGCCTGAAATGCCGGTGTTTGCTGAGCGCGCAATCGCACGGCGTGTCTCTATGGCGCGGAGTCGGCAGAAATCAAAGAGACGCTTATGGCCTGGGGTGTTGCCCCACCAACCGTCATTTGATACGAGCGCCATAACCTCTGCTCCCTCGCGCGCAAAGCCTGCGAAGTAGTTGCCATATAGGCCCTCGTAACATATTGAAGGACCGATTTTTACCCCCTGATTACTAAATATTGTATGCTCCTTGCCCCAGCCGAGCTGTCCTGTGATACCTCCGAGGTCAATCTCCAAGAAGTCGAAGACTCCCTTCATAGGCACAGCCTCAACGCCGATGACAAGTCGTCCCTTGTGGTATATATCTTCAACTTCGCCATCGCCATTTATCATAAGAGCTGAGTTATAGCGGTCGTACCAGCCATAGCCCTCGTAGTGACGAGCCGTGTTTGTTGCCTTGCTATTGCCGTAGCGCACTATCGTAGATGCACCAGTGATAAGCTTTGTGGTAGGGTGTTTATCTCCCATAAAGGCATCCAAGAATGGCTGCATCATCTGCGTGTGTGCCTCGTCAATAGAGCCGATGCCAGGGATGTATGTTAGTGCCGATTCTGGCATAAGCATATATGTGCTTGTCGTTGGAACCTCCTCGATAAGTCGCATTATATCTCCCGTAGGCTGTCTCTTACCTTTTGCCTCGCGCTCCTCATCGTAGCATGGTATATTTGGCTGAATAACAGATATCTCACAGCTTCGCTCCGATGGCTTATAGTTCCATAGAAGTATTACTGATAGAAGTATTGGCAGGATTACGATTATTGCTGCACGCACCTTTGCTGTTGTTGTGCGGGTGCGGAGTATCTCAAATATTGCAATATTGGATATTAACGCCCATAGTGAGCCGCCAAAGATGCCCGTGTACTCATACCACTGCACTGCCCATATATCACCCGAGAAGCCGTGGCCGAGGAGTAACCAAGGGAAGGTAGCTACATCGGCCGAGTTGTATGCCCACTCGGTAGCTATCCACACCGTAACAAGAAGTGTATATGCCAAGGCTCGTGGTGCACGCTTCGAGGTGTAGTGATAGACCATCACACCGCATAGGTTATAGAATGTACCCACCAGGCCCGCAACAATAGGACCAAGTGGCGTTGCGTTCCATACCCACCATATAGTTGCAGCACTCCAGAGCATAAATGTCAGCGTAGCCCAACCAAACATGCGCCAAAAGTCGCGCTTTGACTCAGATAGGTTTTCGCTTATTATAAGGAGCGGTATAATGGCTACAAGAAGTGTTAGACCTGTGACGCCAAGCCATCCTGCTGATAGTAACGCAACGGATAGCAGAACAAGTAGTAGTCGATGTAATGTTGAGTTCTGTTTCATAAGTGTTGCAAATTTACGAAACATTCCATAAAAAGCAATTGCTTCAATTGTCTTTTTCTATATTTCAGTTCATAATAATGCATGGTGTGTGGAGGCTAGGTGTAAAATATTTGCAGAAGTTCTATTTTGTCAATACTTTTGTGTATATTTGTGGTTGGTGTAATATAACTATCTATGGAATTGAAGAGTGTTACGATAAATTCCCGCGCTGGATTGGTGCTGGAGGGTGGAGGTATGCGTGGAGTATTCACATGTGGAGTGCTGGATAACTTCATGGATAGAGGTGTCAGATTTCCATATACTATTGGTGTGAGTGCTGGTGCTTGCAATGGTCTATCATATATGTCTGGTCAGCGTGGTAGAGCAAAATTTAGCAATATTGACTTGTTGGATAAGTACCACTATATAGGCTTTCGTCATCTGCTAACAAAGGGTAATATTATGGATTTTGAACTTCTCTTCGAAGAGTTTCCTAACAAGATTATTCCTTATCACTACGATAAATATGCAGCATGCAGTGAGCACTACGAGATGGTAACAACCGAGTGCGCAACGGGTAGGGCGTGCTACTTTGAGGAGAAGCATGACCCGCAAAGAATTATCGATATTGTCCGAGCCTCAAGTTCTCTCCCTTATGTCTGTCCTATCGCTAAGGTAGATGGTCGTGAGATGCTCGATGGAGGCATAGCAGACTCATTGCCTATTGCGCGAGCCAGAGATTTGGGGTATGATAATAATGTCGTTGTTCTGACCAGAAACAAGGGTTATAGAAAGAGCGATAAGCCATCCTTCGTGCCACCATTTGCATATAGACGATACCCCGCTTTGCGTGAGACCCTGCGTAATCGTAATATGGAGTATAACAGGCAGATAGCCTATATCGAGGAGCTCGAGGATCGTGGCGAGATTGTTGTAATACGCCCTGAGCGACCAATCGAGGTAGGGCGCATGGAACGAGATACTAAGCGCCTTGTGGCACTCTATGATGAGGGCTATGAATTGGCTTCGAAAGTGAAATTTTATGCAACTAATTTGGATTTTTTTCGATAAAATATTATATTTGTAGGTGTATATATGTTGAAAAGGGATCGAATGGGCGAAATAAAGGAGCATTATAAGAGCCTTACATGGTATCAAAAGATAGGATTTTGTATCCTTTGGGCGTTGAGTTGCTTGATTAGCTACTCACCACGATTCTTGCGCTATGGCGTGCTTAGACCCTTTATTACATTTATATTCCGCCTTGTGGGCTATCGCAAGAGAGTGATACTCCGTAATCTCCAAAGGTCATTCCCAGAGAAGAGTGATAAGGAGATTAAGAGAATTATGCGTGCCTACTATGTTATGCTTGCAGAGGCTGTAGTCAATACCATAAGTCTCGTAGGGGCAAACCCTAAGCGTACAGGTAGTGCGCTGCTATGTGATGAGACTGAGCAACAGATAGAACGCACAAAGGGGCGTGATTGGATTGTTATGCCGGCACACTATGGTTGTTGGGAGTACTACCCACTATGGTGCTGGAAGGATGATAATTGCGACTTTATCAGCGTCTATCACCCTATGAAGAGCCCTATCTTTGAGCACTACTATCGCCGTATCCGTAACTATGGAGACAATAATTTCCTCGTTTCGATGAATGACACTGTGCGCTACTATGTAAAGCATCGTGGCAAGGGGCGTAATATGGTGTTGGGACTTATCTCAGATCAGAGCCCAATATTGCGTGCCGATACAGAGTGGGTTGAGTTCCTAAATCAGCCTACAGCATTTATTGATGGTGGTTCACGCCTTGCTATACGCTTTGGTCTGCCTATCTATTTTGTTGAGATGGAGCGTATTAAGGCCGATAGTTATAAGATGCGCTATACTGAGATATACGATGGTCAGGAGCAAGTTGAGCCTATGGTTGTAGTGCGTCGCTATGCAGAACTTCTTGAGGCTATGATACGCCGCAGACCCGAGTTGTGGATGTGGTCACACAACCGCTGGAGACATACACCGGAGAAGCAGGCTAGACGCTTTGGAAAGAAAAAAGAGGCTTAAATATAGCTAAATTGAATATTTTGGTTATCTTTGCGATAATATTTAAAAGATGTACAGATGGATGTTGTAATAACCTATGTCAATGGATTAGACCCAGTTTGGCAGAAAGAGTACTCGGAGTGGACAAATACACCTATTCTTGAGAAGCGTTTTAGAGATTGGGGAACTTTGAAGTATCTATTCCGTGGCATAGCTAAGAATATGCCTTTTATCCGCAAGGTACACCTCGTGGTATCGGGCGAGAGCCAGGTGCCAGAGTGGGTAAATCGTGATGAGGTAAATGTGGTGTTGCACAAGGATATAATACCTGCTGAGTATCTTCCAACATTCAATTGTAATCCTATTGAGATGCATCTGCATCGTATCAAGGATCTCGATGAGGAGTATCTATACTTCAATGATGATATGTTCCCTATGCGAGAGTGTAAGCCTACGGACTTCTTCCGCAATGGTAAGGGTGTTATACGCATAAGTTATCACCTCTTTGCACTTGATATGTTCAAACAGATTTGTCGTAACTCTACTCGTGTAGCTCGCGCAGCAGCTGGTAGGGCTTCACATTTGCACTTTATGCGTCCTCAACATATCTGCTCTCCAATGCTTAAGAGCGTATGCGAGAAGTTATACGATATGGTTGAGCCAGCTATCCGTAAGTCTATTACTCGCACTCGTACAGGCGAGAATCTCAATCAATACTTGTTCTTGGATTATATGTACTTGAATGGTATGATTATCAGTGAGCCAATCTCCAAGAAACACTTTTCAGTGGGTGTAGCCTCGGCAAGTAAACTTCAAAACTTTGTTACAAAGCCAACACATAAGATGGCTTGTATCAACGATGTGCAACTCACAGAGGAGCGTTATGAGGAGCTTCGTAAGGTGTTGCTTGATTCGTTTGAGCAGTTGCTACCAGAGAAATCAAAGTTCGAGATATAAATAAGT
>JAFYRL010000096.1 GCA_017546975.1 Alistipes sp. | reverse complement strand
GCGGCCACCCTTAGCATAGCCCTCTGCGCAACCCTCGAAGTTACCACCCTCGATTGTGATAGTAGCGTTATTATTACCACGAGCCCATACAGCCATAGTGTTACCCTTAACAGTACCCTCACCCTTAATAGTCAAGTTACCATAAGCGATGATACCCTCACCCTCGCCGAAAGTCTCAGAAGCAGTAGTATTGATGATATTGAAACCGTTAAGGTCGATAACAGCCTCAGTACCTGCCAATACTACGATAGGACGGTTAACCTCCATATCAGCAGTAAGAGTGTACTCACCCTCGATAACGATATTCTCAGCTGCAAATGCATCGTTAACACTAACAGTGATATCATTACCCTCAGTTAGGATGTTACCCTCGATAGTTGTAAGGTTGTTACGCTTTACAGGGATAGCAGTTGTGAACGACTTAACTTTATCAATGATATTACCAGCCTGGTCGAAAACAGACAACTCGAAGTTTACAGTCTCCTGCTGCTCTGTAGCGAAGATATAGTCGGCGAAGAGAGTCTTCTTTGCACCAGTCTCGTCATAAGATGCGATAGTGAAAGTCTCGTGAGTCTTTGTTGAAGTTGCTGACTCTGGAGCCTGATCAAATGCGTTGAACTTAGCGTAGTAGTTAGTAGTGTACTTAACCATAGCCGTTGTAGGCTCAACACCCAAAAGCTCCTTCATATCAGTTGTTACAACGCGCAACTTAGCGAATGGACGAGTCAATGGGATAGTAATACCCTGTGCACCGCTGAAAGTACCACTCCACTTACCAGTGTAAGCATCACGAGTATCATCCATTGGAGCCCACTCCTTCAATGAGATATCCTTAAGAGTTTCACCGATTGTGTAGTTGTCGTTTTCCTCCTCACCATTCTTTACAAGGTCAGCCCAAACTGCGAAGTTATACTCACGACCAGCGATAAGGCGTACAGGGAATGTTACAGTTGTCTCATCGCTATAAACATACTGCATCGCCTTGTTTGCAGTACCATCAGCGTTGAACACCTGGAAGATGTAACGAATGTCGTACTGAGTCATATCAACATTCTCAAATGCACCAAGTGCGCTATTAGCACGAGTTGCCTCAGGAAGTGATACAAGGATGTTTACATCCTGCTCACCACCAACATTTGCACCGAAATCATTGACATCGGTCTGACATGACATTACGCCGAATGCCACTGCCAAAAGAGCAAATAATTTTTTCATAAAATTGTTAGTTTAATTAGTTATGTTAATAAATATGTTATCCTTATGTTAGTAGTTATATCTTTACTCCGCCTATTGCACAAACAACACAAAAACGCCTATCGACAACAACACCGACAGGTATCGTTAATACTTTTATGCAATAACGGATTTACAACTCGTTGACACACAGCAAAATACCCCCCCCCTATTAAAAATATGGGGATAACAATAGAAGTATGTGCCGATGTTGTTCATACCTAAAATCAATCAAAAACTTTTACAAATATAGGTAAAATTTTCCAATTTACACAAAGAATATCACTCTATTTTCGATAGCGTCATGCGGCGGATAGATAACTATACAGTGTTATGTAAACGAAAAATTAGGATATATAACTAAAAAACTACCGCGAGGCGCACCCCGCGATAGCACATGAATTATATATAGGTAAGGGCCCTTAGAGTTCGGTCTTCCAGAGCCCGTGGAGGTTGCAGTACTCATATACAGCCACCGCCTTAGCATCACCAAGGGCGATGATTGCCTCTGGCTTATCACTTAAATCAACTTTAATGCCACCCTTGTCTGTCTCAACATAAATAAAGGCGATATGGTGCTCTGCCTCCATAGGGTGTGCTACGCTGCCTACCTGCACCTTGATACTATTATTGTCGAGATATGTCACCACAGGCACATGTTTCTCATTACTTGCATCAACGGTATTTGGCACAAGCTCCTCCATCTTCTTACCACAGCACATTAGAGGGACCTTAGAGTCTACCAACTTAACCACTACATTGCCACACATCTCACATTTATAAAATTTCGTTGTCATAATATTCAGTTTTTAGTTTGTTTTCTATTTCTGATGCAAAAATAGTACAAAGATATAGTTCTGTCAAACAGATATTTTCTATCTTTGTATCGATAAAACCGATATACCATGACACTACAACAGTTGGAGTATATTGTGGCGGTGGATAAGTATCGCCACTTTGTAAGGGCGGCAGAGTCGTGTGGTGTGACTCAGTCAACCCTATCATCCCTAATACAGAAGCTCGAAGCGGAGCTTGACGCCACGATATTTGACCGCACACAGCACCCCGTAGCACCCACACCTCTCGGTGAGGAGATTATAGCTCAGGCACGCGTGATACTCTACAACGCCTCACAGATGGAGGAGCTCGTGGCAGCACACAAGGGGTGCGCCGTGGGAGATATACGCCTCGGCACGGTATCTACAATAGCCCCCTTTATCCTTCCGCAGATGTTTCGATACATGAACCAACACCACAGCGATATAAACATCCATATCGAGGAGGCGAGAGTCGAGGCAATAAAGCAGAAGCTAAAGCGCGCCGAGCTGGATGCCGCAATCCTCGCCATGCCCGTGGCGGATGAAGCCCTGCTGGAGATACCCCTATACCGCGAGCGCTACTATGCCTATGTATCACCCGAAGATACCTTATATAATAAAGAGAGCCTCACAACGACTGAGCTCACAGCAGAGAATATATGGATGCTGAGCGAGAGCTACTGCCCCAATACGGGACAATTCCCATTCTGTGTAAGCGATATGTCCAACGCCTCGATATATGTGGCGGGCAGCATCGAGACACTTATACGCATAGTGGATAACAATGGCGGCTACACCATAATTCCAGAGTTGCAACTTCCACTTATCAGCGCCGAGCGCAAAGCGCATATCCGAGAGCTCAACAACCCTACACCCGGCCGCGAGATAGCCCTCGTATTACGCAAAGACTTTGTCAAGGAGCGCATGATAAACATCCTCGCCGACGCCATAAAGAGCATCATCCCCGAGCCAATGCTCGACGAACGATTGAAAAAGTTTAGGATAAAGCTATAGACACATCATAATATTTGGGGCTGACTTCGAATGAAGCCAGCCCCACGAACAAACAATTATTTACCTAAACTTAACACAAAAGCCTTATCTCTACCTTAGAAGATTAGTTCTAATCAAGTCCATAAGCTCTGTCTTGCTCTTGCCACCAGCTTGAACAATCGGTAGCTCGCCCATAGGAATATATACCAAGGTTGGGATTGAGCGAATCTTAAAGAGCTTTGCAAGCTCCTCCTCGCTATCAACATTAACCTTGTAGATATCTACCTTGCCCCTAAGTTCATCAGCCACCTCGTCGATAATCGGCAAGAGGCGCTGGCATGGACCACACCAATCGGCATAGAAATCTATCAATGCAGGCTTATCACCCAAGAAACGCCACTCCTTAGCCAAATCCTCTATCTTTGCGATGCGGTTCTCAAAACCACCCTTTGTCAAATGAATTGCTCCCATAATATATCTGTTTATTTTGTTAATCACTTTTCTTGCTGCAAAAATAGAGCAAAAGAACGAATCTGTCAAACAGATAAAACAGAAGAGCCTATCGAGAAAATCGATAAGCCCTTCAAAATATCATATTCACACGGCTACACCGCTACTACATACGCTTGGCAACAAACCATGGGTTATCCAACGACTCCTTATTATAATATAGGGGCGCGCCCTCAGGATACGAGAGGGTCATACCTCCCGACTCGGAGAGTATAAGTTCACCCGCGGCGGTATCCCACTCGGAGGTGGTTGTAGTGCGAATATAGTAATCAACACTACCCTCAGCAAGGAGGCAAAACTTATATGAGCTACCCTGCTCGACAATCTCCATATCTGGGTGCTTAGTGCGAAGCTGCTCCACATGCTCGTGGGTCTCAGGGGTCTGGTGCGAGCGAGAGAGGGCTACGCGATAGTTTGTATGCGAAGCTGAGGCGAGAGGCAGCTGTTCCAAAGCCGAATGTATAGCATCATAGGTATATGTTGTAGCAGCATCGGGGGCAACATTATCCATAACCCATGCGCCACGCTCACGCTCAGCAATATACATCTTATTATGGTATGGAACATAGACAACTGCGCTTATACAGATATTATTCTGCATAAGGGCGATATTTACCGTAAACTCATTATTACCCTTGATAAACTC
>JAFYRL010000095.1 GCA_017546975.1 Alistipes sp. | reverse complement strand
GTTCCAGAATATTGCGGAGTTCACAGATCCTGACTATTTCCAGAAGAAGTTGCGTTCGCATTGGCAGCAGCATCAGAATGTAGCTTACTGCTTGTATGGTAGCAAACGCCATATGATGATGGAGGTATTTACCAACTCATCTAAGCCGTTTTACAAGTTTGGAAATCTAATGTTCCTCAATAAGATTAGCACGCCTTATCTTGTGGAGTTCTTCAATACTCGATTCTCGGATACAGGAAAGAGTATAAATGAGGATGCCGCCAACTTGATTGTAGAACTTGTTGACAATCACCCCTACTACGCACAGCAGCTGGCACAGCAGTCGTGGTTGAGAACAAAGGATGTTTGTACGGTTGAAATTGTACGCGAAGCGCACGCTGCATTGGTAGAGCAGTTGAGTTTGTTGTTTGTAACGATTACTGAGACCTTAACAACACAGCAGTTGAACTATCTTAAAGCCCTTATTGCAGGCGAAAAGGCAATCAGTTCAACGGATGTGATGCACCGTTATAAAATATCTTCCACAACCTCAATAGCACGATCAAAAGCTGCTCTTATCAAGAATGATATTTTGGATAACAAGGCTGGTGAGATTTCATTTCAAGATCCTATTTATGCCTACTGGTTGAAAACTGAATATTTTGCGAAGTAAATGAAAATAATTGACTTTTATGAAAAAGAGAAATTCTTTATTATTAAATGATTTTCTTGAAACAAATAATCTAGAAAATTGTAAATCTCCATGTTTGGAACTGGCAATAGAATCTATTATGGATGGTAATAGACCTCCGCACATTTCATATCATCTAGATAATTTACTTTATGAAGCTTTTGAGACAATTCCTCGTAATAATCAAGAAAGACATCTATTGCGATTTACTAGTTTTCCTCATCAAAAAGATGTGAATGGGAACGAATTAGAATGGGATGAAAGTAGATGCCCCATTATTAAGGACATCAAAAATAATACAATTACTCTATCCTCTCCTAAAGGATTTAATGACCCTATGGATCCATCTATTAAAATATGGATTGAAGGTAGAAAACACGGGGACAAAATTGACAGAACCTGTTATAGGTTATTGGAAAAATCATTAGACAACATTCGTATTTGCTGTTTGGTTGACCCAAATTTAAACAGAAGTAGATTATATTCCTATTTTAATAAAGAGAAGGAACATAATCCTTTGATGTGGGCACATTACGCAGACAGCCATAAAGGAGTTTGTATTCAATATAAAATCACTCCTTCAAATTTGAAGGATTCTAAAGAGCGAGTGGTACGCTTATTTGATGTTGACTACAGGAAATCTTTTTCTATAAACACTGAAACACCATTCATTGATTCTCTTGTAGTGAAATCCAAACATTGGCAATACGAGAATGAAACTCGCTTGGTAATGTATTCTCGCAAAGAAGAGGAGAAGTATTGCCAATTGCCAAATTTTGAAATAGAAGCAGTATATATGGGCTATAAGATTAATCACAAGCAACGTGATTGTATAAAACGATTATTAGAAACTAGTTCAATAAAATTATATCAAATGGGATTCTTTAAAGATGACATAGCTAAAATGATTGCACATGAGATTACCTCAAAATAGCACAACACTATCGTATAACTCAAATAAAAAAGGCTCTGATTCCGACCTCGGTTTCAGAGCCGTTTTTGTACCTTTTTGGGGTGAAAATTGCGATTTTTTGCAAGTTTTTGTACCTCGGGTTTTGATATTCAAGAAATTACACTTACTTTTACATTCTAAAATGGAGGTACAAGGCAAAAACGGTGTTGAAAATCACTAACTTACACATTCTCAACCACTTGCCAAACGGGTAGTTGTACCTATTAGAGTGCTAAATGACTGATTGATAATCATCTACACTTTCTGTATAGGGAAGTAATTGTGTACACTATAAGGGGTAAAGCAAGGGATACACTTAGACAATATCTCTGCAGTTGCATTTCGCCAATGATTTTCGTAAATGAATAGCAAAACTTAAGACTTATGAGCAAGATAATTGATGGAAAGGAGTACTTTATTCCGATGAATCTCACTGCAGAGCAGGAGAAAATATATTGTCATATCATCAACTGGAAGCAGAGTAACATTACCGCCGAAAGGGTTGTGTACAAGGGTCGTGAGTATGATGCTATTCTTCCCATGGAGTCGCATATTCCTGCGATGATATATCGACCAATCGTACCGATATTGGAGCAGATGCAGCAAGGTACATTTGCATACAAGCCACATAAGTTTGCACACCACGCGGTGAGTTCACAGACAGCGTGCATCAACCTCTTTATGCCATTGTTGCTATCCAATAATATTGATACGATACTTCCAACTATCCCAGGTGCGCCCAACGATTTTATGATAATAGCGCGTGATAGGTTGTTTAATGGTTTCTGCTTCGAGTATTGGGGGCAAGATGTTGTTGATGGTGGTGGTCTGCTCCATGACCACTCGGCACAAGCAGGCACAGATGCCGATGTAGCGATTGCCTATTACAACACTAGTGGTAAACTTTGTCTTTGGCTAATTGAGCATAAACTCAGCGAAAAGGAGTTTACCGAGTGTGGCGCATACAACAGCCCCAACAATGACACAAAGTCCAATTGCAAGGAGTACAACCTCAAAGATATAGCACAACAACCCCAGAGGTGCTACTACCACGCGGTGAAAGGCTACCGCTACTGGGAGTTACTTCATACGCGCCTCGAGCAATATCTGGGTGAGGTAGAGCTGGGGAGTTGTCCATTCCGCCACGGCATGAATCAGTTATGGCGCAACCAAGTCCTAGCCTTCGCTTTGGAGGATACGGGAGTATATCATAGGGTTACATTCTCAGTATGTCACCACGCCAAGAACACTATGCTCAACAACTCTATAAACCAATATAAAACATTGACTAACTACAATAAGATGTTTTCATCGTTCACCAACTACGATATTATCAACGCCATCGGCGAACAGCATTGTGACCTACACGCCTGGAGGCAATGGTATCGTGAGGTATATTGTTTTTAGTTGCAGTTAAAAGATTTTTAGTATCTTTGCGAGGAATTTACAGAGAACTAACTAAAACTAAAAGAATATGAGTGAGATTACAAAGTGTCCTAAGTGTGGTGGCGAGTATGTATATTTTGATGGTTCGCTATATATTTGTCCTGATTGCATGCATGAGTTCGATGGCGAGAGTGCTGCGGCAGACACCAGCGCAAATGTAGCAAAGGATAGCAATGGTGCAGAGTTGTTTGATGGTGATGCAGTAACCGTAATCAAAGATTTGAAGGTTAAGGGTTCATCGATGGTCATCAAGCGTGGCACCAAAGTAAAGAGCATCCGTCTTACAGAGAACCCTGAGGAGGTAGATTGCAAGATTGACGGCAGCAGCATCGTACTAAAGACATGCTTCCTTAAGAAGTAACAACTACTCCATAAAAACAAAATCTCGAAAGCCTATCGTTGACTTTCGAGATTTTTTTGTATTTATTCAGTCTTGTTTAGATAAATATAAACTTGAGAATAAACAATACTGTAAGTATGTACATTACAGGAGTAATCTTCTTAAACTTACCACAAATCAAATTAAGCACCACATATGTAATCATACCTAGCAAAATACCGTTCGAGATAGAGTATGTTAGTGGCATCATGATAATACATACAAACGCTGGGATAGACTCAGAGAAGTCACCAAAAGGTAGTTTCACAACAGGCTCCATCATCATAAGTCCCACGATAATTAGCACCGGAGCAGTTGCTGCTGATGGTATTGAAAGGAACAGAGGTGAGAAGAATAGCGCGATAGCAAAGCATATAGCAATAACGAAGGCTGTAAGGCCTGAACGACCACCCTGTGCCACACCAGCCGCGCTCTCAACATAGGTTGTTGTAGTTGATGTACCGAGAAAAGCACCCGCAGTAGTAGCAATGGCATCAGACATAAAGGCTTGCTTAATGCGGTGAACCTTACCATCCTCATCAATCAAATTTGCCTTAGAACATACACCGATAAGCGTACCCACTGTATCAAACATATCGATAAATAGGAGCGTAAATACCACTACCAACATATCGAGTGTAAAGATATTCTCGAACTCAAATTTACAGAAGATTGGCTCAATAGATTGTGGATGCGACACAATTCCCTGGAACTCCGTAACACCAATAGGGATACCTATAATCATAGTTACGATAACACCAATAAGAATTGCACCAGGGACATCACGCATAAACATAAAGCCTGTGATAATGACGCCGATAAGAGCGACAAGAGCAGAGCCTGAGGTAATATCACCCAACTCCACAAGTGTCACATCATCACCAACAACCACACCTGCACTGCTAAGACCAATGAATGCAATAAATAGACCGATACCCGCACCAATAGCATCACGCAATACTGGAGGTATCGCATTCACAATCGCCTCACGAACATTGGTAATAGTAAGCAAAATAAATATGAAACCCTCAAGTAATACTGCCGTAAGCGCAAACTGCCATGAGTATCCCATACCCAAACATACACTATAGACAAAGAAGGCATTTAGACCCATACCTGGAGCAAGACCAAATGGGAGCTTACCACAAAACGCCATTGCAAGACAACCGATGATTGCGGGAAGGGCTGTAGAGGTAAAGACTGCACCTCCGGGCATGCCATCAAGCATACTAAATATTGTTGGATTTACTGCAAGGATATAAGACATCGTTAGGAATGTGGTGATACCTGCAATAATCTCCTTTCTAATGGTGGTAATACGCGGATCAAAACCGAATAGCTTTTGCAACATTTGCTCCATAATCAATTTATTTAGTTTGGTCAAATCTTTGCAAAAGTAATCAAAATTTTAGAAACAGCCTTGATTTTTGCAGAGAGAGTTACTAAAAAGATGGATTTCATCGCATTATTATGGTGTATCACATCGCTACAATTTAGAAATAAGCCACGCTACCCTACTTAAGCTATATATACACGCCCTCACATCTTAACACAATCTTAACACCATTGCAACGATTAAGAAACATCTTTGAACGATCTTTGCCGATGAAATTAAGAGGAAAAGAAGATGAATTTTATGGAGAAGAGATTAACTATTGCACTTGTTGCACATGACGCTATGAAGCACGACCTCGCTGAGTGGGTCGCTTGGAATTGGGAGAAGCTACTATCACATCGTCTTATATGTACAGGCACTACAGGTCGTATTGTTGCCGAGACACTTATGGAGCGCCGTGGTGCTGATGCTGGAAACGCTCGATTTGACATCACGATGCTTAAGTCTGGACCATTGGGTGGCGACCAGCAGTTAGGAGCGATGATTGCCAACGATGAGATTGATATGCTTATATTTTTCTGGGACCCTATGTCGGCACAACCACACGATGTAGATGTTAAGGCTCTGCTCCGATTAGCGACACTATATAATGTTCCTACAGCCATCAACCGCTCATCTGCCGACTTTATGATATCATCAACGCTAATGGCTCATAAGGAATATAAGCCCGTAGTTAAGGACTACACCTCATATATAAAGCGAGCTATAAAGTAATCGCTATAATATCCTTTTACACAACTCTTTTCACAAAATAAGGGTGTCCAACAAATTTGTTGAACACCCTCTTATATTTTAGTAGTCTGACTACTAAATTAAATACCTACGCGGTCAAAGATAAAGTCTACATTCTTCAAGTAGTACTCCAAAGTGAAGCAAGAGTCAAGCTCCTCACGAGAAAGAACTGCCATAACCTCTGGAGTCTCAGCAAGAAGCTCCTGATAATCTGCACGCTCGCTCATAGCACGCATAGCCACAGGCTGAACAGTATCGTAAGCCTTCTCACGAGAGAAGCCCTTCTCGATAAGTGCATTCATAACGCGCTGTGCAAAGATTACCTTGCGAGTACGGTAGATATTCTCCTTCATGACATCCTCGAACACAACCAAGTTCTCCAAGATACCGCGGAAACGGTTAAGCATATAGTCAAGAAGCATAGTTGCATCAGGAAGGATGATACGCTCAGTTGCAGAGTGTGAGATATCACGCTCATGCCACAAAGCTACATTCTCGTAGAATGTTGCCATGTAACCACGCATCACACGAGCACAACCACACATATTCTCTGAAGAGATTGGGTTACGCTTGTGAGGCATAGCAGATGAACCCTTCTGACCCTTACCGAATGACTCCTCTACCTCATGTACCTCTGTACGCTGAAGGTTACGAATCTCCATAGCCATCTGCTCAATGCTTGAAGCAATAACAGCAAGAGTTGCCATATAGTATGCATGGCGGTCACGCTGGATTACCTGAGTAGAGATATTTGCACTCTCAGTGCCAAGCTTCTCACATACATAATCCTGGATGAATGGAGGAATGTTAGCGAAGTTACCTACAGCACCTGAGATCTTACCTACCTCTACGCCACGAGCTGCTGTAACGAAACGCTGAAGGTTGCGCTTCATCTCCTCATACCACAAAGCCCACTTTAGACCAAAGCTGGTGATATCAGCGTGGATACCATGAGTACGACCAATACATGGTGTATTTTTGAACTCAATAGCACGATTACGCAACACCTCCAACATCTTCTCGATATCCTCCAACAAGATAGCATTAGCCTGCTTGAGAAGGTAGCCGTTTGCAGTATCAACAACATCAGTACTTGTAAGACCATAGTGTACCCACTTACGCTCCTCGCCAAGGGTCTCACTTACGGCACGGGTGAAGGCTACGATATCGTGGCGTGTCTGCTGCTCAATCTCATATATACGGTTGATATCGAAAGATGCGTTCTTCCACAACTTCTCAACATCCTCCTTAGGTACTACACCAAGCTGGCTCCAAGCCTCAGAAGCCAAAATCTCAACACGAAGGTATGCATCGAACTTATTCTGCTCGGTCCATACTCTACGCATCACCTCTCTTGAATATCTTTCAATCATAATAATATTGGGTTTAGTTATTTTACAATTCTACGCTCAAAGCACTCAACAGTATTCTCCATTAGGCAGGCAATAGTCATCGGGCCAACGCCACCGGGAACAGGGGTAATCTTTGATGCAACATGCTGTGCCTCCTCAAAGTCAACATCACCACAGAGCTTACCATTACGGCTATCGCGGTTAACACCTACATCTATAACCACAGCACCTGGCTTAATCATATCTGCAGTAACGAAGCGCTCCTTACCGATAGCCACAATAAGAATATCGGCACGAAGTGTCACCTCCTTAAGGTTTGCAGTGCGTGAGTGAGCAATGGTAACTGTTGCGTTCTCATTCAAGAGCAACTTAGAGACTGGCTGTCCAACGATATTACTACGACCAACCACAACTACATTCTTACCTGACAGTTCAGTACCAGACTCCTTAAGGAGTTTGATAATACCCTTAGGAGTACATGGCAATACTGTAGGCTGCTTAAGCCACATCTTACCAACATTGCATGGATGGAAGGCATCGACATCCTTCTCTGGAAGTATCGCAGCAATAACATTCTGCTCGTCGATATGCTTAGGCAATGGCAACTGAACAAGGATACCATCCACATCAGCATCAGCATTAAGTTCTGCGATGATAGCCAATAGCTCCTCCTCGGTAATAGTCTCTGGACGACGAATTGTCGTATTACGAATACCTATCTCGGTTGCAGCCTTAGCCTTACCTGTGACATAAGACACGCTACCTGGATCCTCACCCACAAGTATTACAACAAGGTTTGGAGTTCTGCCATGTATCTTCTCAAGCTCTACCACACGCGCTGCCAATCCCTCTCTAAGAGCTTTAGCGACCTCTTTACCGTTAATTATATTACTCATATTCTCAATCTAAATTATTTGAACGCCTTATTACCGATATCGGTACGGTGGAAGAGGTTGTCACACTCAATCTTTGAGATCTCCTCACGAGCCTTAGCCTGAGCCTCAGCAAGTGTTGGAGCAGATGCCACAACAATCATAACACGACCACCAGCAGTCACTAACTCGCCATCCTTGTTAGCTGTACCCATGTGATATACCTTTGCCTCTACACGCTCAGTGCCACGAATTGCAAAGCCCTTAGCATAATCTCCTGGATAGCCCTTAGATGCCAACACGATACCAAGTGTTGCACCCTCGCTCCACTCAGCCTCAGGCTGCTCGTTATTAGCTACTGCCTTGAATACCTCTACGGCATCGCTCTTAAGGCGTGGAAGCACAACCTCAGTCTCTGGATCACCAAAGCGAGCATTGAACTCAATAACCTTAATTCCCTGTGGGGTCTTCATCAAGCCACCATACAATACACCTGTAAATGGAGTACCCTCAGCAACCATTGCATCTGCAACACGCTGCATGATGTTCTCCATAGCGTAAGCGTGATCCTCCTCAGTGATAAATGGAAGCTCTGTATAAGCACCCATACCACCTGTATTAGGACCCTCATCATTGTCATAAGCACGCTTATGATCCTGTGCTACAGGCATAGGACATATCTTATTACCTGCAACGAAGCACATTAGCGAGAACTCCTCACCTGTAAGGAACTCCTCGATAACTACCCTACCCTCACCAAACTTGGTATCAAGAAGCATATCGCGAAGTGTAGCCTCAGCCTCCTCCATGGTAGTTGCAATAACTACACCCTTACCAGCAGCAAGACCGTCATACTTCAACACTGTAGGTAGTGTACCCTTGCGTACATAGGCCATAGCCTCCTCAAAATCCGAGAATGTTGCATAGCCAGCTGTTGGCACATCGTACTTAACCATGAGGCGCTTAGCAAAATCCTTGCTTGCCTCAATCTCTGCTGCTGCCTTTGTAGGACCAAATATTGCAAAACCCTCCTCACGGAAGCGATCAACAACACCTACTGCAAGCGCAGCCTCTGGGCCTACAACCGTAAGTTCGATATCATGATCCTTGGCGAACTCAACGAGTTTCTCCACCTCAGTATCCTTGATCGCTACGCACTCAGCAAGCTGAGCAATACCAGCATTTCCTGGCGCTGCATATATCTTTGGCTGCTGTGGTGAGCGCGACAACGCCTCTACAATAGCGTGCTCACGGCCACCTGAGCCAATAACTAATACATTCATAATCAATTAGTAATTAGTAATGAGTAATTAGTAATGGGTAAGGATTGCTAGAACATATCCATCGTTCTCATCACTCCTATTAACCCAAACCATAACCCTAATTTCTTGTTAGAAGTGGTTAGATTTGGTGCCAAGTCGCAATTGACGCGGATGGGGGTGTACTTGGCGCACATCCCCATTCGGGGCAATAAGCTTGGTGCCAAAGATGACTCCTTATCGCAAGAAATTAATGTTTGAAGTGACGCATACCGGTTACCAACATCGTCATACCAAACTCGTTAGCCTTCTTCACAGAGTCCTCATCACGCACTGAGCCACCAGGCTGTACAAGTGCTGTTACGCCATACTGCTGCGCGAGGGTTACGGTGTCATCAAATGGGAAGAAACCATCAGATGCAAGCACAAGATTCTCAGTGAAGCCTGCTGCCTGAGCCTGCTTAAGTGCAATCTCTGCAGAGCCTACACGGTTCATCTGACCAGCACCAACACCTACGGTGTGACCATCCTTAACGGCAACAATAGCATTAGACTTAACATGCTTAACGATGCGCCAACCGAAGTTCATATCTTCAAGTTCCTTAGCAGATGGCTTACGCTCTGTCACGCACATATCTGCTACAACCTCCTTAGTCTCTGTGTCGAGCTGCTGCACAAGCATACCACCGTTAACAGATACATACTGAGTCTGCGTGTTCTCCAACTCGCCCATATCTACCTGCAAAAGGCGCAAATTCTTCTTTGTGCAAAGAATTTCAAGTGCCTCCTCAGAGAATGATGGAGCCATGATAATCTCAAGGAAGATTGGCTTCATAAGCTCTGCCACCTCCTTAGTAATCTCACGGTTTACGGCTACGATGCCACCGAAGATGCTTACTGTATCAGCCTCATAAGCCTTAACCCATGCATCCTTGATATCAGTACCAATAGCTGCACCACAAGGGTTCATGTGCTTTAGACCAACAGCAAAAGGCTCCTTGAACTCGCGCACGATGTTAAGCGCAGCATTTGCATCCTGGATATTATTATAAGACATCTCCTTGCCGTTAAGCTGCTTAGCTGTAGCCAATGAGAATGGCACACGCTCAGCCGATGCGTAGAACTTAGCAGACTGATGTGGGTTCTCGCCATAGCGCAAAGTCTGAACAAGGTCGAACGATGCAAACAACTTCTCGTTCAACTCTGCCTGCTTACGCATATATGTTGCGATGCACATATCATACTCTGCAGTGTGTGTATATGCCTTTGCCGAAAGCTGCAAACGAGTCTCCAATGTTGTGTTACCACCCTCCTCAATCTCCTTGATGATGCGTGCGTAATCCTCAGGATCACATACGACAGTAACATCACGATAGTTCTTTGCTGCTGAGCGCAACATTGATGGACCACCGATATCAATATTCTCAATAGCATCCTCCATCTTTACATCAGGCTTTGCGATAGTCTGACGGAATGGATAGAGGTTAACACATACCATATCGATAAACTCGATAGAGTTATCCTTCAAAGCCTTAAGGTGGTTCTCATCGTCACGACGCGCCAAAAGACCGCCATGTACCTTTGGGTGTAGAGTCTTTACACGGCCATCACAAATCTCTGGAAAGCCTGTGACCTCGCTAATACCGATGGTCTTAACACCGCTATCATCAAGAAGCTTCTGTGTACCACCTGTAGCGATAATCTCCCAGCCAAGGCGAACGAGATTTTGGCAAAACTCAACAACGCCTGTCTTATCGCTAACACTTACTAATGCTCGCATATATCTAATATTTATTATTTATCAATTTGTTAATAGTCTTAACATAAAGCTTGTGCTCGATGTTGTGAATAAGGTTGGTAAGCTCCTCAATATCCGAGCCTTCATATACCACAGCGCCCTGATCAATGATGCGACCGCCGTCCAATGTCTCATCAACAAAGTGGGTTGTAACACCAAAAATCTTAACACCATAATCCACAGCATCCTGAATAGCATGTGCGCCCTTGAACGATGGAAGCAACGATGGGTGGATGTTTACAATACGCTGTGCATAACGCTCCAAAAGCACCTTACCTACAATACGCATATAACCTGCAAGGCAGACATAGTCAACACCTCGCTCATCCAACATATCGGCAATCACCGTCTCAAACTCCTCACGCGAAGCGTAATCCTTAGGATTGAACGCAAAGCTCTCAGTGCCGAAAATCTTAGCACGCTCCAAAACCTTTGCTCCAGGCTTGTCACACACCAACAACACTACATCGGCATCAATTCTACCATCCTTACAAGCCTCGACAATAGCCTGATAGTTACTACCACTACCACTTGCAAAGACTGCCAAACAAGCTCTCTTCATAGCTTAGAGAAATTATAGGATTGTTACGCCCTCACCCTCGATAACGCGACCAATGATTGAGGCACGCTCACCCTCAGCCTCAAGGATAGAAATAGCCTTCTGTGCGTCTGCCTCAGGAAGTGCGATAACCATACCGATACCCATGTTGAAGATGTTGAACATCTCTCTGTGGCCAACCTTACCATACTTCTCCAAGAGACGGAATACTGGCAAAATCTCCCAGCTACCCTCCTTAACTTCAACACCCTGGCCATCCTTAAGGATACGAGGAATGTTCTCGTCGAAACCACCGCCTGTGATGTGGCTAATACCGTGAACATCACACTCAGCGATAACCTTCAATACCTGCTTAACATAGATGCGTGTAGGTGTAAGCAACGCCTCGCCAAGCTTACGACCCTCAAGCTCAGGATAAGTCTCGTCAAGCTTTAGGTTATTGTCGCTAACAACCTTACGCACAAGGCTAAAGCCATTAGAGTGAACACCGCTTGAAGCGATACCCACCAATATATCTCCAACCTTAACACGCTCACCAGCATCGATAAGCTTTGAACGCTCAACAACACCTACAGTGAAACCTGCGATATCATACTCACCATCCTGATACATACCTGGCATCTCGGCAGTCTCACCACCTACCAAGGCACAACCAGCCTGACGGCAACCCTCTGCAACACCAGCAACGATAGCCTCGACCTTAGCAGGCTCATTGTGACCTACTGCAACATAGTCAAGGAATACCAATGGCTCAGCACCCTGTGCCAATACATCGTTCACGCACATCGCTACAGCATCAATACCGATAGTATCGTGCTTATCCATCTCAAACGCAAGCTTTAGCTTTGTACCAACACCATCAGTACCGCTAACCAACACAGGCTCCTTAATGTTAAGCTCTGCAAGGTTAAACATACCACCAAAAGCACCGATATTACCCATCGAGCCACGACGCTTTGTAGATGAAACATGTGACTTAATTCGTCGTACTACCTCGTAACCTGCCTCGAGGTTTACGCCAGCCTCTTCATAACTTTTTGCCATACCTATATATATTTATTACTTATTACTTAACTTGTTTTGATAAAGTGATGTTGGATAACAGCCATTGAAACATGCCATACACAACTCTGAGCGATTACCCGCCTTAAGGAGTGACTCCTCTGTGAGGAACTCCAAAGAGTCCGCCTCGATAGCCTTGCATGCCTCCTCCTTAGACATACGCGCACAGAGCAACTCCTCGCGTGTAGACATATCAATACCGTAGAAACATGGGTGTGTAATTGCAGGGCTCGCAATGCGTACATGTACCTCCTTTGCTCCTGCCTCCTTCAATAGGCGCACGATACGCAATGATGTTGTACCACGCACAATAGAGTCATCAATCAACACTACAGACTTATCCTTAACGAGAGAACGCACCGCCGAGAGTTTCATTCTCACACCCTTCTCGCGCATCTCCTGAGATGGCTGGATAAAGGTGCGGGCGATGTACTTATTCTTGATAAGACCCATCTCGTAAGGGATGCCGCTTGCCTCAGAGTAACCAATAGCAGCACTAATACTTGAGTCAGGCACACCGATAACTACATCTGCCTTAACAGGTGACTGCTCATAGAGATACTTACCCGATAGCTTACGGAAAGCATGAACATTACAGCCCTCGATATCTGAATCTGGACGCGCAAAGTAGATATACTCCATAGCACACATCAAGTGACGCTGATAGAGTGAATACTTATTTGAGCGAATACCATGACGATCGATAGAGATAACCTCACCTGGCTCAATATCTCGGATAAACTCAGCACCTACAATATCTAAAGCACAAGTCTCCGAGCTGAGGACATAACCATCACCGAGTTTACCCAATGACAAAGGACGCAAACCATGCTTATCACGACAAGCGTATATACGATTCTTTGTCATGATAAGGAACGAAAATGCTCCCTCCAACATATTAAGAGCCTCCATAATGTTATCAATACGCTTATCCTCGCTCTTATCCTTCTTTACGAGGTGCGCCAATAGCTCACTATCGCTCGACGAGTGGAACAATGAGCCACGGATCTCCAAGTAACGAGCCAACTCCTTAGAGTTTACCAAGTTACCATTGTGTGCAAGAGCAAAATCTCCTGTATGGTGGCTGAACGAGAATGGCTGCACATTATTTGCGCCACCACCACCCGTTGTAGCATAGCGAACATGACCAATAGCAATACGACCCTTAAGCTTAGAGAGTTTCTGCTGGTTGAAGACCTCAGTTACAAGACCCTCACCCTTAACCGTATTTAGTTTATCGCCATCGAACGCCGAGATACCACACGCCTCCTGACCACGATGTTGCAATGCATGCAGACCATAGTATGCAAGATTTGGAGCATCGTCAACGCCGAACACACCAAACACACCGCACTCCTCGTGCAGATCATCGCCATATATATCTAATGAATCTTTAAGCATACCTATATTTATTAAAGTACATTGTGTAGTCGCTTAGCAACCTCCTCATAGGTCTCGCGAACACGACCCAAATCCCTGCGGAAACGATCCTTATCCATACGCTCCTTAGTCTCCTTATCCCAAAGACGACAAGTATCTGGAGAGAGTTCATCGGCCAATACCAAGCTACCATCAGCAGCGCGACCAAACTCAATCTTAAAGTCAACAACCATAATACCCACCTTATCATACAACTCAATAAGGCAGTTATTGATTGCTGCCGACATCTCATACATCTTAGCAAGCTCCTCGTAGCTCAAAAGGCCAAGAGCAACAGCGTGGTGATCATTGATAAGTGGATCGCCCAAGTCACTACGGCGCAAGACAAGATCGAAAATCGTGTTCTCAGGCACAATACCCTCATCCATGCCTAAGCGCTTTGCCATAGAGCCGGCCACCACATTGCGAACAATAACCTCTACTGGAATATGCTCCACAACGCGACATAGCTGGCCATCATCACCAACACGCTCAATAAAGTGCGTGTTGATGTTGTGGCGATTCATATAGTCGAGCACCATAGAAGAGATATCGCATGTGATACGACCCTTCTGCTCGATGACAGCACGCTTGATGTTGTAGAACGCTGCGGTGTCATCCTTGAAGCGTATAACAACACAATCGTCGTTATCTGTCTTGAATATCTGCTTACTCTTACCTTCGTAGAGTAGTTCTAACTCTTTCATACTCACTATCGGTTAAGGAAGTAGTTAACAGCGTTTGCAAAGATATCCTGAACCTTCTGGCCGTGGATATTCTTCATCAAGTCACGCTCATAGCGCTCTGTATGGCCCATCTTACCGAGAATCTGACCTGATGGATCGATGATACCCTCGATAGCGAAGCTTGAGCCGTTAGGGTTGTATGGTGCATCAGTAGTTGGACGATTCTCAGCATCAACATACTGGAATGCCACCTGACCATTGCGGAACAACTCCTCAGCCATCTCATCGCTAACAACGAACTTACCCTCACCGTGGCTCACTGCGATAGAGTGAATATCACCCACCTCAAATGAGTGCAACCATGGAGAAGCTATAGTACCTACGCGTGTTGATACAATCTGAGAGATGTGACGGTTGATATCGTTACGGAATAATGTTGGCGATGCCTTAGTTACCATACCCAAACGACCGTATGGCAACAAACCTGACTTAACCAATGCCTGGAAGCCATTACAGATACCAAGCATCAAACCACCGCGGTCCAACAAAGCGTGGATAGCATCAGCAACATCCTTATTATTTAGAACATTTGCAATGAACTTACCGCTACCATCTGGCTCATCACCCGCAGAGAAACCACCAGCAAGAGCCATGATGTGACACTCTGCGATATTCTCCTTCATCTCACGGATAGATGCGATTACATCCTCACTTGTAAGGTTCTTGAATACTGACAACTTAACCTCAGCACCGGCACGCTCAAAGGCACGAGCAGTATCGTAGTCACAGTTGGTACCTGGGAAGACAGGAATATAAACCTTAACCTTATCTACCTTCTCGCCCTTGTACTCCTTCATGTGAACCTTACCGTCGCTTACGCGTGTAGGCTCGCCCTTCATACCGCGGTCTGTATACACAGATGTAAACTTCTCTGTATTAGCCTCCAAAAGCTCCTCCAAAGGCAGGCGTGTACCATTCACGAAGATAGCCTCCTTATTTAGGGTATTACCAATATACTCAGCCTGTGGGAAGTTGAGTGTACGGCGGCTCTCAACAACGATAGAGCCGTATGAGTAGTTGTAAAGCATCTGCTCGTCGCACTCCAATTCAGCACCGATATTATTACCAAATGCCATCTTAGATACAGCCTCAGCAACACCACCAAAGCCCACTGCATAACCTGCAACGATATCACCCTCAGCAATCTTCTTATTTACGAACTCGAAGTTAGCCTTGAGCTGATCGGTATCAGGCATGTAGTTATCCTTTGGAGTGTGGCGGATGATATAAATCTTATGACCACCCTCCTTGAACTCTGGGCTGATAACATTGCGTGCATCCACGGTTGTGATACCAAATGCCATAAGCATTGGTGGCACATTGATATCGCGGAAAGTACCACTCATTGAGTCCTTACCACCGATAGATGGAAGACCCAACTCCACCTGCATCTTCAAAGCACCAAGCAACGCAGCAAGTGGCTTACCCCAAGACTTAGCATCTGTCATACGCTCGAAGTACTCCTGATATGAGAAGCGCATATCGTTATATCGCGCACCCGCAGCAACAACCTTAGCACAAGCATCCACAACAGCGTATGCAGCGCCATGATATGGGCTCCACTTAGCGATGTATGGGTTGTAGCCGTATGCCATGATACTTGCCGTATTTGTAAAGCCACCACCTACAGGTAACTTCTGAACAGATACCTGTGTCTCTGTACACTGTGTCTTACCACCAAAAGGCATCAACACTGTAGATGCGCCGATGGTAGAGTCGAACATCTCGATAAGCCCCTTCTGAGATACTACATTATCATCCGAAAGGTTATTCTTCATACGCTTGGTGGTTGTAGCGCCCTCAATCTTGCGCTCGAATGGATTAACATTCTCCACCTCGCCAATTCTAATCTTTGTATAATGCTTAGCACCTGCCGAGTCGATGAAGTCGCGCGATAGATCCACAACTACATCCTTACCCCAGAACATACGCATACGGCGTGTATCAGTAACATCCGCAACATATGTAACCTCGACATTTTCCTCATGACATAGAGCCATAAACTGCTCCATATCCTTGCGCTCGATAACCACCGACATACGCTCCTGAGACTCGCTGATTGCAAGCTCCGAGAAGTTAAGACCCTTATACTTTGTAGGTACGCGGTCGAGGTAGATATCAAGGCCGTCAGTAAGCTCACCAATAGCAACACTCACACCACCAGCACCAAAGTCATTCGACTTCTTAATAAGGCGTGTTACATCACCACGGCGGAACAAACGAGCCAACTTACGCTCCTCAGGAGCATTACCCTTCTGCACCTCTGAGCTACACTCCT
>JAFYRL010000094.1 GCA_017546975.1 Alistipes sp. | reverse complement strand
GTTGCTTTTGTGTCTATTTCGGCATCTATCTTATCTTTCCTCGGTTGCTATGCCCGCATAGCGCCCTCGAAAAAGATAAGAAATCTGTTCGAAATATCCAACAAAATAAACTCGACCTAATTTATAGAACCTCCCTATAGATTTATAATAAATTAGTAATTAGTAGATGACAATGATAATAGGTTGATTATTAGTAGTTTACTAATTGCTAATTTCTCGTTACTAATCAAGTAAATAAACTCATTCCTAATTATTTGTTGTGAAGTATTTCCTTTTTCCTACACAACTTGAGGCAGAGCCATTTGAGGAGCTTTGTCCAGATGCTAATATCGTTATATCTGGTGTAGGTATGGCGGCGACGGCGGCAACTATATCGAAGTTGTATGTTGAGAATAGACTCAACGAGGAGTCCGTTGTGGTATTAGCGGGTCTTGCAGGCTCATATATTGGCGGCTTGGAGAAGGGTGATGTTGTTGAGGTGGTGGAGGAGAAATGTGCAGAACTTCCAGAGCGTTTTCAGCGCAAGTATAGCGTAGAGCCATATACATCCTTGCGTGCTGTGTGCTCAAATAGTGTACATGGTAAGGGTGTTGAGGCTTCTGGTGCTGAGATAGAGAATATGGAGGGTGCTACACTCTTTGCTATGGCAGAGGAGTTGGGTTTCCGCGCAGTGGAGATACGAGCTATATCTAACTATGTGGGTGAGGAGTTTGCACATTGGATGGTATATGATGCGCTAAGTGCGTTGGCTGAGGAGTTGGTATGTTTGTATGAATAAGAGAGTTATACGATTGGCGATATCGCCATGTCCCAATGATACATTCATGTTTGATGCGATTGTAAATCGTCGTATCGATCTTGGAAATTTCGAGTTTGAGGTCACATACCTCGATATTGAGCAACTTAATGCTGCGGCATTAGAGCGACGCTACGATATCACAAAGTGTAGTACGGCGCTTCTGCCGGCCATATATGATAGTTATGCACTACTTGATAGTGGCTCTGCATTGGGACGAGGTAATGGCCCGCTGCTTGTTAGGCGTAAGGGTGATACAACGCCACTAAAGCATATTGCTGTGCCGGGTGAGCATACAACGGCAAATGCCTTAGTGCGTGCGTTATTTCCTGATATTGAGCATCGTACGCCTCGCCTCTTCTCCGATATTGCAAAGTGTGTGGAGTGTGGCGAGTATGATGGTGGTGTGCTTATTCATGAGGGTAGGTTTGTATATCAACGCTCTAACCTTGAACTTGTCGTAGACTTGGGTATTGAGTGGGAGAAGCGCACGGGCTTACCGTTACCATTGGGCTCTATAGTTGCTGCAAGAGACTTGGGAGAGGAGGTAATATCTGCATTTGAGGCGCTGTTGCGTAGAAGTGTGGAGTATGCCTTTGCTAACCCAGGCCTATCGCGCGACTACATAAAGCAACATGCTCAGGAGCTTGATGACAAGGTTATAGACAGCCATATAGCACTCTTTGTGAATGACTTTTCTGTGTCGTTGGGCGATGAGGGTAGGAGTGCAATATCTCGATTAACAGGAGTTAATAATCTTTGATTATTTCCTCCTTTTTACTTACCTTTGCGCGATTTTATGCAAAAGTTATGGATTATCTATTTTTAGTTATAGCACTTGGACTTATTGTCGGGGGTGCTATGTTGCTTACTGATGGCTCTGTAGCCTTGGCTCGCAGACTGCACATCCCAGAGTTTATTGTTGGTCTTACGGTAGTGGCTGTGGGTACATCTATGCCGGAGATGGCTGTGAGTATGATATCTACTGTGGCGGGTTATGGTGATATGGCCATAGGTAATGTCGTGGGCTCAAATATAGCAAATATACTCCTTATCTTGGGTGTATGCGCAATGTTTGCACCGGTGGTATTAACCAAGAGTAACATTCGAAGAGATATACCTCTTAATATAGCCGTATCTATTGCGCTACTAATTGTAGCCTACACCTCTGGAGCTATTAGACGAGTTGAGGGTATTCTATTATTAGCAGGCTATGTGGCAATGATATGGTACTCTGTGCGCGCTGAGCGTAAGGCGATGGCTGCGGAGGAGCAGCCGGTAGAGGATGTCTCTATGTGGCGTGTGGTCTTTCTTATCGTAGCAGGTTTGGCAGGTCTTATCTATGGTGGTGATATCTTTGTGGATTCAGCAACAAGTATCGCTAAGGCGTGGGGCGTGTCAGAGGCTGTGATTGCCATTACGCTGGTGGCTGTGGGTACTTCACTCCCTGAGTTGGCAGCCAGCTTGGCATCTATATTGAAGGGTAGCGCCTCTTTGGCTTTGGGTAATGTCATAGGCTCGAATATCGCAAATATCCTTCTTATCCTCGGTGCTTGTTCAACTGTGGCGCCACTAAAATTGGCGGGTGTAGGAATGGTGGATATATCTGTTGTGGTGGCAACATCGGTGTTGCTACTTCTTTCTGCACTCTTTATTGGTAATAAGAAGATTACTCGCTTCGAGGGCTTTATCTTCTTGGCTATCTATGTTGTATATATCTATACACTATTGTAGATGCGTTAATAATATACAGGTATGATACATATCTTTTCGTCATACAATCCATATATGGATTATGGTATGGGCCTCTCCTATTCGGCAGCTATTGTGCTTATGGTCATAGTGGCTATTGCAGGTATGGTTGTTCAAGCACGACTTAAGGGTGTTATGGCTAAGTACTCTGCTGTATCGGCACCTGCGGGTATGAGCGGTAAGGAGATAGCAGAGAAGATGCTCCATGATCATGGCATCTACAATGTTCAGGTTACGCATGTTCAGGGTCATCTTACTGACCACTTCAACCCTGTGACAATGACCGTAAATCTTAGCGATGATGTCTACTTCTCGCACTCGGTGACTGCGGCAGCTGTAGCGGCACATGAGTGTGGTCATGCTGTTCAGCATGCCACAGGATATGCTCCGGTGCGTCTACGCTCGCAGCTTGTGCCATGGGTAAACTTCTCGTCGAGCATCGCCACATGGGTCATAGTGCTTGGTATTGCCTTGATGTCAGCTACGGGTAGTGCGCTACTCTGCTGGATAGGTATTGCTTTAGTGGCTATGTCGGCGCTATTTGCTATTGTCACCCTTCCTGTAGAGTATAATGCCTCGGATCGTGCTATAGCATGGTTGAAGAGTAGTGGTATGATGCAGGGCGCGGAGCTTGACAATGCGCGTGAGGCTCTTGATTGGGCGGCACGCACCTATCTTGTTGCTGCGTTGAGTGCTATTGCTACGCTGCTCTATTATGTGTCACTTATAATGCGTAGAAAGTAGATGGAGCAGAGAGATAGATCATCGCGCGTAGGGTGGTTTACGCTGAGCGTTGTGTTGGGTGTTATGGCTCTCGGCATTATACCTCCGTTCAAGATGTTTGGCATGCTTACCGAGAGGGTAGATATACTCTCGGAGCTTCGTCCAGAGAGTGCTGCTGGTGAGGAGGCAGAGGAGTATATTGCAGATATTGAGCGCTTGGAGTTGGAACTCGCTACGATGATTGTGGATAGTGTCGCTATTGTCGACACGCTTCCTGAACTCCCAACAGCCCGCTATGAGTGGATTGTGGAGCAGGCGGCTATGAGAGAGAGACGCGCACTTCGAAGTGATGAATTTAGAATAGACACCACAAAGCAGGTTATCGCCATTGAGGATTTCGATACCTTGGAGCATGGTAAGTTCGACCGTTTCATCCAGAAACTTGCCAATGGCGAGGATGTGCGTATCGCCTTTATGGGTGACTCGTTTATCGAGGGAGATATCCTAACATCAGACTTTAGAGCCATTATGCAGGAGCAGTTTGGTGGTCGTGGTGTGGGCTTTGTGGCGTGTGATATTCCTTTTGTTACGGTGCGTAAGAGCGTTAAGCGTAGCTCTACAGGCTGGACGGCGTATAGTGTGATGAAGCCTAAGAGTCTTCCAGAGAGGGTTAAGGATAAGTTCTTCGTATCGGGATATGTTGCTGAGGGTAAGGCTGGTGCTACAACGCGTTGGAGTGCTACGGATGTATTCTCAACACTCGACTCATGCAGTCGTGCAAGGGTCCTTCTATATAGCCGTGATAGTAGCAGTGTTGTCGTTGAGGTTAATGACACATTGCGCCAGTCATTCGATATAGAGGGGGCGGATATGCTTAGAGAGCTATATGTCGAGGCTCCTGTATCATCGCTTCGTGTAAAGGTTGACAGGGGCGAGGTCATCTGCTATGGCGCATCCTTGGAGGGTCAAGGCGGTGTTGTGGTGGATAACTTCTCGGTGCGTAGTAATAATGGCCATGCAATCTTCGGCACAAGTGCCAAGATTAACCGTCAGGCAGATGATATGCTTGGCTACGATTTGGTGGTGTTGCAGTATGGTCTAAATATTATGCAGAAGGGTCAGCGTGGCTACTCAAACTATCGTGACCAGCTACGCGATATGATTGCCTATGCTGAGCGATGTTTCCCTAATGCTGCAATTATGGTTATGGGTGTCAGTGACCGCTGGGTTAAGAGTGAGGAGACCTCGAAATATGAACCTATAGGCTCTGTAAATGCGCTTAGCTCCTATCAGCGTGCGGCAGCAGATAGTACAAAGGTTGCCTTTTGGAGTACGGCTAAGGCCATGGAGAAGTTGGGTGGTATGCCTAAATTTGTGGCTAATGGCTGGGCGGCAAAGGATTATACACATATCAACTTCTATGGCGGAAAGCGTATTGCCGAGGAGCTTGCAGAGGCTATCATAAGTGAGGTTTATGCTCTTGTTGTCGAGCGTGAGCAGGAGGCTGCACGCCTTGAGCAGCTCGAAAGAGAGCGCCGCGAGGCTTTGGAGCGACAACTACAGGCGCAGATAGACTCTGTATTGCCTATTATCGAGGGCGTACAACTAACAATAACAGAGTAGGAAGAAGATGAATCAACTGTTGATGTTTGCAGAGGATGTGTGGCAACGCCTACTTGGGATGTTGGTCTATAACGGCTCTTCGCCTCTTACACTCACCACGGGCTTCTTTCTCTTTGCCTTCTTGGTGTTCTGTGTGGGATATATGGTTGTGCGTCATAGGGCTCATCTTCGCACATGGTATGTAGTACTCTTTTCGCTATACTTCTACTATAAGCTATCTGGCATATATGTGCTATTGCTCTTGGGCGTGGCGCTCAGCGACTTCCTTATTGGTCGTCGTGTGGCTAAGGTGCGCGATTTAGGAGGTAAGACAAAGTGGTGGGTGGCGCTGAGTGTAACCATAAATGTTGCTATCCTCACCTACTTCAAGGCTACAAACTTCTTTGTCGATGTTGTAAACAACCTCTATGGCTCAGGAACGCTTGATTGGCAGGCTGTTGTGGTGCCTGCGGGTGTCTCGTTCTTTGTTTTTCAGTCTATAGCCTATGTTGTTGATATCGCGCGTGGTACTATCTCTCCACTTAAGCGCTTCAGCGACTACCTCTTCTTGTTGTCCTTCTTCCCAAAAATGTTCCTCGGACCTCTGGTTAAGGCTAAGGAGTTTATTCCACAGATTGAGACAAAGAGTATCGTTGTTACGCGCGAGGATTTCGGGCGTGCTGTGATGCTTGTGGCGCGAGGATTGATTAAGTATGCTGTTATCGCTAAGTCGCTCGGATTGTTGTTTGTTGTTCCAGCCTTTGCTGGCGAGCTAGGTGAGGGTGGCATGGTAGCCCTTATGGCTATATATGGTTTTACGCTACAGATATATTGTGACTTCTCGGGTTACTCGGATATAGCACAGGGTGTGGCTCTGATGCTTGGCTTTAGACTCCCTGATAACTTCGATGCTCCCTATAAGTCGGCAACAATCACAGAGTTCTGGCGTAGATGGCATATCTCGCTCTCGACATGGCTTAAGGATTACCTATATATATCATTAGGTGGTAACCGCAAGGGTAGAGTTCGTACATATCTAAACCTTATTATCACCATGTTCCTCGGTGGTCTATGGCATGGCGTAGGCATGACCTTTATCGCTTGGGGTCTATTGCATGGCGTTGCGTTGGCTCTCCATAAGGTGTGGTTGAGCGTTGTTCCTTCGGCTAAGACGCTTGGTCGTGATATGGGCATTGTAAGACGCATAGGCGCAACACTGCTAACATTTAATCTGGTGGCTTTTGGATGGTTGCTCTTTACTGCGGAGGATATGACCGTTGTGGGGGATATGTTAAACCGCATAGCCTATAACTTCTCGTTTGAGGAGTTTGTGCCTATGGTCGAGGAGTCTAAGGTGGCGATGATAATGTTGGCGGTGGGATATATTATTCACTTCTTGCCTAAGTCGTTAAATGATAGCGCAGTGCGTGGTATTACTCGCGTGGGCTTTGTGGGTGAGTGGATTATCGTTGTTGCAGCGATATGGCTTGTCATGCAGTGCGATGCTTTGCTTATGGCGCATACAGGTGCGGGTGGTGGCTTGCCAATGTATGCTGCATTCTAATAATTGCAATTATGAATAATATTACTTGGGATTGGGGCTTGTTTGAGTTGCTCAACTTTGATGGTCCTGCGTGGCTGGATGCTGCGCTAAAGGTGGTCTCTGGTATAAAGATGTGGACACCACTCTACCTCCTTATTATATATATGGTGTGGCGCCGCTACTCATGGCGTGGTTTGTGTGCCTTTGTTGTGGCTATCGGCGTGGCTATCGGCATGGCAGATATAGTGTCGGGAATATTTAAGCATCAAGGAATCCTTGCCGATGTGTGGGCTTCGTTCCCTGCTCGTTTGCGCCCTATGCATACGCCTGAGGGTTTGGAGTTCTTTACTAATGGCTACCATACGGGTAACCTCTATGGCACAGTGTCGGGCCACTCGGCAACTATCTGGGCTATAGCCCTGCTCTCGGCGGCGGTGATTAAGCGCAGATGGTTCACCACGATTATGGTGGCTGTGGCTATTCTTGTCTGCTACTCGCGCATCTATCTTGCTTGTCACTTCCCACAAGATATACTTCTTGGTGCTGGTTTAGGTGTAATCTCTGCGCTCTGTGGAGTGGGTGTGTTTCGAGTGCTTAAAGGGAAAACTGAAAGGTGAACTTTGCGATTAAGGCGAGAGTAGAACAAGTTTACTTGTTATACCGAACCGTAGCAAAGTCGAGGCATTACAAAGTTTTGCCTCAAAACTGAAAAGTGTGGTGCGCTTCGCGCGAGATTGTAAAATGAAATAGGCGACAGTTGTTTGATTCTGTCGCCTACTATTTGGTATGTTACCATATTCCCCATATTGATAAACTGTGAAATATCTGATTGTTTATTGTTTCAGCTGAATAAGAATGTAGCTCGTTGTTAAAAATCAAATCTATATCAGCCTTGCCTTCACATGAAAGTATTATCTTGTTTGTGTCGTATATGATATTGTATGGGTTTACAGCATGATATCTCCCGTCGTCAGATATAAAAGTTATAGTTGATATTCGCCCATCATTTCCGTATGATATATTTGTGTGTAGATATTCATCATCACCATTAATTTCCATCTTGCATAGTTGTAAATCCGAAGATGGTGCGTTATTAGTATTAGGCGTTGCATAGTCATCCACAGCGCAGGCCAAGATGCCGATACTGATAAATAGTCCCAAGCAGAACGCGGAGATAATAGATGTTGCTCTTTTCATAATAAAATGTGTTTGTGCCCGCTATACCTCCAATTGCGGGTCTGTTAGTATAAAATGAAAGTGTGGAGATATTCGCAAATTCCCTATGTGGCGAAACACTTTTTACAAAAGTATGTCTATCAAATGCTTACCTTCTGTTAGACAAAATTAACAAAACATTTTTGTATTAGCAACTATTTACCTGTAGAAAACTTATTCAATCACCTAAAATTTGCCGATATCGGCAAGAAGTGCTATATTTGCATCGTGATTGCGAGTTTAACTTGCCGATAGATTAGTTATGGAGTATATATCAGTTGTGGAGTTTGCCAACAAATATGGTATTTCGGAGCGCACTGCTCGAAACTATTGTGCTGTGGGTAAGATAGAGGGTGCTGTGCTTATTGGCAAGACTTGGAGCGTTCCGAAGTATGCGTTACTCCCGCAGCGCAGTTCGCGCAAGCGTAAGCAGTCGCCACTTCTTGTCGCTTTGCGAGAGCAGAAAGAGGCGCGATTAAGTGGTGGTATATACCACCGCACGCAGATAGACCTAACATATAACTCCAACCATATTGAGGGTAGTCGTCTAACTCATGACCAGACAAGATATATCTTTGAGACGAATACTATTGGTATTGCTAGTGAGAGTTTGCGCGTTGATGATATTATCGAGACCTCAAATCACTTTCGCTGTATTGATATAATTATAGAGCGTGCCGAGCAGAAACTCTCAGAGGCTCTTATCAAAGAGCTACATGCGGTGCTAAAGTCAGGAACATCGGATAGTCGCAAGGAGTGGTTTGCTGTAGGCGAGTATAAGCGTCTTCCAAATGAGGTAGGTGGAAATGAAACTACTCCACCTGAGCAAGTGAAGAATGAAATGCGGACTCTTATACGAGAGTATAATGCGTTGAAAACTAAATGTTTGGATGATATAATAGGACTGCATCAGCGTTTTGAGGCTATACATCCATTTCAGGATGGTAACGGTCGAGTGGGTCGATTGATAATGTTTAAGGAGTGCTTGGCAAATGGTATTGTGCCGTTTATAATCACAGACCAACTAAAACTCTACTACTATCGAGGCTTGCAGCAGTGGCCGCAAGTAAAAGAGTATCTTCGAGATACCTGTCTAACGGCGCAGGATAACTACAAAGCATTGCTCGATTACTTCCGTATAGAGTATCGCTGAGTTTTAATTTTACACTCTTTCAACAATCCAATATGCGCTACAGATAGCTGTGGCGCATCTTTTTATTTTTTGTGAAAAAAGTGTC
>JAFYRL010000093.1 GCA_017546975.1 Alistipes sp. | reverse complement strand
TTCATAGTGTATTTTGTTTTATTTATATCTGAAACTGATTCTACCTTTTGTAAGGTCATAAGGAGACATTTCAACCTTCACTCTGTCACCAGGAAGAATCTTAATGTAGTGCATTCTCATCTTACCTGAAATGTGAGCAGTGATCTCATGTCCATTCTCCAACTCAACGCGGAACATTGCATTGGACAATGCCTCTACAATAGTACCATCTTGTTCAATAGCTGTTTGCTTTGCCATATTAATTTTCTTTATTACGTAATACCTCTTCAACAAACTCGAATGAAGACAGAATGTCTGCCTTACTCATACCCACGGCAACCGTATGCTCAAAGTGAGCGGCACACTTGCCATCAATAGTAGAAACAACCCAACCATCTTTATGCCACTTGAGCTTACGAGAACCTAAAGTAATCATCGGCTCGATGGCCAGACACATGCCCTTCTTAAGAAGAGTGCCACGACCACGGCTACCATAATTCGGTACCTGAGGATCTTCATGCATGTCACGTCCGATACCATGTCCTACAAACTCGCGAACTACACCATAACCGTGAGACTCGCAATGCTTCTGGACGGCATATCCTATATCGCCTAAACGCTTGCCATGAACAGCATTTTCAATACCTAAATAGAGCGCCTCTTTAGTTACACGAAGAAGGTCCTTCACCTCTTCCGAAACCTCACCTACACAAAAGGTATAAGCAGAGTCACCGCAAAAACCATTCATATAGGTTCCACAATCTACCGAAACGATGTCACCATCCTTCAGCTCGATATCATTGGGTATGCCATGAACAACCATATCGTTTACCGAAGTACAAAGTGTACCAGGAAACGCGGGATAACCCTCTTCGAAATGGGGGTAGCCCTTAAAGGTGGGCACCGCACCATTATCGCGGATAAACTCCTCAGCAACCTTATCAAGTTGGCGAGTAGTTACACCCGGCTTGATTATTTTGGCAATCTCCGCCAAAGTTCTTCCAACAAGAAGATTACTTTGGCGAAGAAGTTCTATCTCATCCTGTGTCTTAAGAAATATCATTTACAATAATTCTTAATATGCAGCACCTGAACGGCCCTTAATACGACCGGTCTTTAACAAACCATCATAATGTCTCATCAAGAGGTGGCTCTCAATCTGTTGCAAAGTATCCAATACTACACCAACCAAGATCAAGAGTGATGTACCACCGAAGAACTGACCAAACTCAGCCTTCACACCGAACATAGCGGCAAATGAAGGAAGAATAGCCACAATAGCCAAGAAGAAAGCACCGGGCCATGTGATACGAGACATAATAGTATCAAGATAGTCAGCAGTTGCCTTACCAGGCTTAACACCGGGGATAAAACCGTTGTTACGCTTGATATCCTCAGCCATCTGAGTAGGATTAACGGTAATAGCTGTGTAGAACAGAGTAAACGCGATAATCAAGATAGCGAAGACAAGGTTATACAACCAGCTGTGCATATCTAACAACAAACGAACCCACTCGGGAGCGCTCTCGATAGTAGCATAGTTGATAAATGTCAACGGAATGAACATGATTGCCTGAGCAAAGATGATAGGCATTACGTTTGCAGCATTCACCTTCAAGGGAATGTACTGACGTGCACCACCATACTGCTTGCCGCTAACAATTTGCTTAGCATACTGTACGGGCACCTTACGTACACCCTGTACAAGCATGATAGCACCGCAAATGATAGCCATCAAAGCAATAATCTCAATGAGGAACATTACCAAACCACCAGCACCAGGAGAAGCCATACGTGAAGTAAACTCCTGAATGAAAGCCTCAGGAAGACGAGCAATGATACCGACCAAAATGATCAACGATACACCGTTACCCAATCCCTTATCGGTGATACGCTCACCCAACCAAAGGATGAACATGCTACCAGCAGCAAGGATAATGGTAGAAGTTACCATGAAACCAACCCAGCTGATTGCGGGATTAATGGCGGCACCTGCCTGAGCACGCAGATTAAGCAGATAAGCGGGACCCTGTACCGCCAAAATAGCGATAGTCAAGTAACGCGTAATCTGATTCATCTTTCTACGGCCACTCTCACCCTCGCGCTGCATCTTCTGGAAGTAAGGGATAACCATACCCAAAAGCTGCACAACGATAGATGCAGAGATGTAGGGCATCACACCTAATGCAAATACTGAAGCATTAGAGAATGCACCACCGGAGAACATATCAAGCAGAGAAAGAAGACCTGTACCAGTCTGCTCACGCAACTGAACCAACATGTTGGGATCAATGCCGGGCAGAACGACCTGGGTACCGAAACGATAGATTGCAACAAAACCAAGGGTAATGGCAATCTTCGCACGAAGGTCCTCAATCTTCCACATATTAGCAACTGCCTTGCGCTTCCACCAAGCGAATAGAAGCACAATAGCAATTGCAATTACTAACACTAACAAAGAACT
This sequence comes from Alistipes sp., assembly GCA_017546975.1. Taxonomy (GTDB): domain Bacteria; phylum Bacteroidota; class Bacteroidia; order Bacteroidales; family Rikenellaceae; genus Alistipes. The sequence goes on along the minus strand of JAFYRL010000093.1, from coordinate 1,965 downwards.
CATAATGGATTAGAGTTTTACAGCGCTACCACCCTGAGCCTCAATAGCAGCTACAGCGCTCGCAGAGAATGCATGAGCCTCTACCTCGAGCTTAGTGGTGATCTCACCATTACCAAGAATCTTTACCAAGTGCTTTGAAGATACAAAGCCAGCTGCAATAAGGTCAGCAACAGTTACCTTTGTCAACTTCAACTCATCAGCCAATGCCTGGATAACGCCAATGTTGATAGCCTTATACTCAACACGGTTGATGTTCTTAAAGCCGAACTTGGGCACACGACGTTGCAGAGGCATCTGACCACCCTCGAAGCCGATCTTCTTAGAATAACCAGAACGTGACTTAGCACCCTTGTGACCACGGGTAGAAGTACCACCCAAGCCAGAACCGGGACCACGACCAATTCTCTTTCTTGTCTTTGTTGAGCCTTCAGCAGGTTTCAAGCTATTTAATTTCATAATTGTAATCTTTTGTTTTAGTTAAATTACTCAACAACTGCAACCAGGTGTTTAACCTTGTTGATCATACCTAAAATAGAAGGAGTAGCTTCATGCTCAACTACCTTGTTCATCTTGCGCAGACCGAGAGCATCGAGAGTTCTCTTCTGATCGATAGGAGCGCCGATTCTACTTTTAACTTGCTTTACTTTAATAGTTGCCATTTCTAATATCTCCTTATCCTTTAAATACACGTTCTACACTGATACCTCTGTTCTGAGCTACGGTTCTAGCATCGCGCAACTCTTCCAAAGCCTTGATGGTAGCCTTAACCAAGTTGTGGGGGTTAGAAGAACCCTTAGACTTAGCCAAAACGTCAGTAATACCAACACTCTCAAGTACAGCACGCATAGCGCCACCAGCAACCACTCCGGTACCGGTAGATGCGGGCTTCAAGAATACCTGAGCACCACCGAAGCGAACCTCAACCTCGTGAGGGATAGTACCCTTGAGGACGGGAACACGTACAAGGTTCTTCTTTGCAGACTCTACACCCTTGGCAATAGCTGCTGTAACCTCACCTGCCTTACCGAGGCCCCAACCGATAACACCATTCTCATCACCTACAACAACGATTGCAGCGAATGTAAATGTGCGTCCACCTTTGGTTACCTTAGTAACACGATTGATAGCAACGAGTCTATCTTTCAACTCGATATCGTTAGTTATCTTAACTTTATTTACTGCCATGATGATTAAAATTTAAGTCCACCTTTACGTGCGGCATCAGCCACTTCCTTTACTCTTCCGTGATAGAGGTATCCGTTACGGTCGAAAACAACAGTTGTGATACCTGCCTCTTGTGCCTTCTGAGCGATGAGCTCACCTACCTTAGCAGCCTGTTCCTTCTTAGGCATCTTTTCCATGCCAAGAGAAGAAGCAGCAGCCAATGTGCGACCATTCAAGTCCTCGATGATCTGAACGTAGATCTGCTTATTGCTGCGGAATACGGTCATACGGGGACGCTCCAGAGTACCAGAAATCTTATTGCGTACTCTATATTTGATTTTGATTCGTCTTTCTTGTTTTGTTATCATAATCGTACTTCTTTTAAAGAATTAATTACTTAGCGCCAGCTGACTTACCCGACTTTCTGCGGATAACCTCGCCAACAAACTTAACACCCTTGCCCTTATACGGTTCAGGCTTGCGGAAAGAGCGAATCTTAGCGCACACTGCACCAAGCAGTTGCTTATCACAAGACTCCAATGTGATCAGCGGGTTCTTATTTCTTTCAGTCTTTGTCTCTACTTTGATTTCAGCAGGCAATACCATGAAGATGGGGTGTGTGAAACCCAAAGCAAGCTCCATTACGTTACCAGTGTTAGATACACGATAACCTACACCTACGAGCTCGAGCTCCTTCTTGTAGCCTTCAGATACACCAACAACCATGTTGTTGATCAAAGCGCGGTACAAACCGTGCATAGAACGCTCCTGCTTCTCATCGCTGCTACGTGATACGAGAAC
>JAFYRL010000092.1 GCA_017546975.1 Alistipes sp. | reverse complement strand
GATGTTCTATAAATTAGTAAATTAAGTTTAACAATAGGTAGTTTTATTTTATATTTCGGTTGCTTTTGTGTCTATTTCGGCATCTATCTTATCTTTCCTCGGTTGCTATGCCCGCATAGCGCCCTCGAAAGAGATAAGAAATCTGTTCGAAATATCCAACAAAATAAACTCGACCTAATTTATAGAACCTCCCTATAGATTTTGTTAATACAATACAATAATGAAACGAATAATCTTTAGCTCTATTGTGTGCGCCTTAATGCTTGTACTGGGCGGTTGCCGCACAAAGAATACGCTCCCTGAGAGCAATACTATGGGTAAGGCCTATGATGTGGTGGTTATCTGTAACGATGATGTGTGGCGTGGTGAGCTTAGCTATGCTGTATGTGATCTCTTGGAGGGGCGTGCGCCGGGCCTTACGCGTCCTGAGGGTTACTTTAATATTGTTAAGCAGACAGCGCCTAATATGGCTACGGAGCTCGATAAGAAGTATGGCAACCTTTTGGTGTTTAGTATAAATCCCGCAGCACAGGAGGCAACATACTCGGTGTCAAAGAATGTGTATGCTCGTCCTCAAACCATTATCACCATTACAGCGCCATCTGTCGAGGCGGCAACAGCATTTGTCGAGGCGGCAACAAGTACACTTCGCGCTGAGTTTGAGAAGGCTGAGAGAAATAAAAGCAATAGGTTGAATGCTGCCCGTCCAGCAGAGCAGCTTATGGCGGACTTTAAGGAGCATACCGGTTTGGATATGGTCATTCCTGCCTACTTCTATAAGGCTACAACACGCGATAGTGAACTATTGTGGTATATCCGTGACTTTCCTAAGCGTGCCGACTATATCTTTGCCTTTACAACACCTGTAGATACCACCATGCCAGAGGATATGCAGGCACTATCTGTTATCTCTGCTATAGATAATAAGCTCGCTACAATATCAAGCAAGGGCGCGAAGCACTCATATATGCGCCTAAGCAATGAGCCATCATCTATGGCTATCACGCCAGATGTGGTTATCGGTGGTATGAAGTGGCTTGAGATACGCTGCTGGTGGGAGGTGGCAAATGACTTTATGGGAGGCCCTATGGTTGCCTTCGTGAATGTTGATGCTGCAACATCCGAGGCTGTGGTCATTATGTTTGCGCTCTATGCCCCTGAGGATCCACAGCGTAATTTGCTAAGAGAGCTAGAACACCTTATATATACTATTAAGAATTAGTAATCTTATATTAGGGGAAATAAAATAGGTTAGTGATGCTTTAATCACTAACCTGTTTTACTTTATTGTTTATCGCTTCTATCTGTCAAACGCCTGTGCCTTAAGTGCTATGCCTTCGCCGTCAGGTGTTACAAGGACAACGCCAGCCTCCTCGCTGGTGATGTGACCGATAACATCCACCAAGCCGAGTTTCATGACGCTCTCCTGCATAGAGAGTGGTACGGTGAAGAGTAGCTCGTGGTCCTCGCCGCCATTGAGAGCTGCGATTACTGGGTCGATATGCATCTCCTCAGCAAGCTCCGTAGTCTGGCGTGCAATAGGAATACGCTCCAAGTATATGCGTGCACCACACTTTGATGAGCGGCATATCTGTCTAAGGTCCGAAGCAAGACCATCCGAGATATCAATCATCGCAGTAGGGGTGATGCCCTCCTCGCGGAGTGCGTCGAGAACATTCTTCTTGGCGCGAGGCTTAAGGTAACGCTCCAAAAGATACTCGTAGCCCTGGAACTTTGGCTCAGGGTTCTCAACATCCTTCAACACTCGTTTCTCGCGCTCCAAGAGGTGTAGACCCATATAGGCTGCGCCAAGGTTTGAGGTGATACATATAAGGTCGTGCTCCTTGGCTCCTGAGCGATAGACAACCTCGCTCTTTTTGGCTCTACCTGTGGCAGAGATAGCTATGGTAAGACCATTCATTGAGGCTGTGGTATCGCCACCTACGATGTCCACATTAAGCTCCTCGGCAGCGCGCTCCATTCCCTCATACAAGGCATCCAACGCCTCGACAGATATCTTTGCCGAGATGCCAAGAGCTACAACAACCTGCTCAGGTGTGCCATTCATAGCGAGAATGTCGTTCACACCACGCACAATGGCCTTATAGCCAAGATGCTGTAATGGGAAGTAGCTAAGGTCAAAGTCTATGCCTTCTGTCATCATGTCGGTGGTTAGGAGCATTACCTCCTCGCCGAGGTCGATAACTGCAGCGTCGTCACCCGCAGCGGTGAGTGTTGTAGCGTTACGCTTTTTGAGGCGTGCTGTGAGGCGGTCGATAAGTCCAAACTCGCCCAATGATGCAATCTCAGTACCTTGTTTATTCATTGTCTTGAATTTTTTTGCAAAAGTATTGTTTTGATTGGAATATTGCAAAAAAAAATATATCTTTGCATCAAATTTTTTTGAACGAAAAGAAACTATTATAACTATGCTTAATATTATTTTGTTTGGAGCGCCAGGGTGCGGTAAAGGTACTCAGGCTGTGCGTTTGGCAGAGAAGTATGATTTGTATCACATTTCAACAGGTGAGGTAATTCGCTCGGAGATTAGCCGTGGTACAGAGTTGGGCAAGAGTATGGAGGGATATATCTCTCGTGGTGAGCTTGCGCCAGACTCTATAGTAGTGGAGATGGTACGCGACTATATGCGTTCACACAATGATAAGGGTTGCATCTTTGATGGCTTCCCTCGTACAACCGCTCAGGCAGAGATTTTTGATACTCTTCTTGCTGAGATTGGCTCTAAGGTAGATGCTATGATCTTTATGGATGTGCCTGAGGAGGAACTTGTGAAGCGTATCTTGTTGCGCGGTAAGGACTCTGGTCGTGCAGATGATGCTTCGGAGGATGTTATTCGCAATCGTATTGAGGTGTACCGTGCACAGACAGCTATTGTCGCAGACCACTACACCAAACAGAATAAATATTTCGAGGTAAACGGCTTGGGTACAATGGATGAGGTATTCAATCGCCTATCTGAGGTTATTGATGCACAAAAGTAGAGAATTGTGGTATAAATGGTAAAATAGGCGACTTTGATACAATAAATCAAGGTCGCCTATGTTTATATATGTATGAAGAGAGTTAATTTGAAACATCTGTTTCTTGCGCTTGTTGCACTTATAAGTATTGTAGGTGTTGAGGCTAAGAGCTACCGTGTGCGTGATGTGCAGAATGTGCAGCGTGTCGATGCGCGGCGTTTTGTCACAAATCCCGATGGAATACTATCACGCGATGCTGTGGTAGCGCTCGACTCGATATGTTATTCGCTTAAGGAGCGCGGCATTGCAGAGGTGGCTATTGTGGTGCTTGACGATATCCGTCCCCGCGATATGGTGAGCTTCTCGCAGCAACTCTTCGAGGGTTGGGGCGTAGGTGATGATAAACTCGATAATGGCCTCGGTATTTTGCTCGTACGCGATATGCGAGAGATACGCTTCCATACGGGCTACGGCTTGGAGGGTGCGTTGCCCGATGCGCTGTGTTATCGTATACAGCAGGAGTATATGGTTCCGTACTTTCGTGGTGGCGACTACTCCTCGGGTATGGTTGCAGGTATGCGCGCTATTGAGCAAGTGCTTATTGGAGAGGAACTTCCTGTGGCGGAGCGAGAGGAGGATAGCTCGGCTATTATCGTAGCGCTGGTATTTGTCACTCTCTGTCTGTTGTTGCCGATGATTCTGATGGTTATGCATGCTCGTCAGCAGATAAAATGTCCAGAGTGCGGAAAGCATACTTTGCGTGTTGTGAGCAAGCAGACAATAAGGCTCACAGCCTCGACAACAAGAGTTACAGTGCTGCTACATTGTGATAACTGCCACTCGGAGCATACACGCACCGAGAACCATAATAACCATAATGGCGGTGGTGGTGTATTTATCATGCCTATGGGAGGTTTTGGCTCAGGCCGTGGCGGTGGCTTTGGCGGCGGCTTCGGTGGTGGCTTTGGCGGTGGCTCATTTGGTGGCGGTGGCTCAGGTTCAAGTTGGTAATAATGTTAATAAATAAATGTGTAAAACTATGAAAAACAAATCTTTATGGATCATCCTCGGCATCGTTGCCGTGGTGCTTGTATGGGGTGTAAGTAGCTACAATGGCTTGGTGACAAAGGAGGAGCGTGTGGCTGAGGCGTGGGCAAATGTTGAGACTGTATATCAGCGTCGTGCCGACCTTATTCCAAACCTTGTGAAAACCGTTAAGGGTTATGCTGCACATGAGCAGGAGACCTTGCAGGCTGTGACCGAGGCGCGTACAAAGTCTACATCTATTAGTATCGACCCATCAACAGCTACGCCAGCACAGATGGAGGCGTGGATGAAGGCGCAGAGCGAGGTGGGTACTGCTCTTGGTCGTCTTATTGCTATCTCTGAGAGCTATCCAGATCTTAAGGCAAATCAGAACTTTATGGAACTTCAGAAGCAGTTGGAGGGTACTGAGAATCGTATCTCTACTGAGCGCCGTAAGTATAACGAGGAGGTGCGTAGCTTCAATGCTAAGATTCGCCGCTTTCCAACAAACATCATCGCCGGTATGTTTGGCTTCGAGAAGAGGGTAATGTTTGAGGCTCAGGAGGGTGCTGATATTGCGCCTGTGGTTGAGTTCTAAGCGAACTGAGAGGTTAAAAGGGAAAAGTAAGGTATGCTTCGCATGAATTTTAATATGCGTTGCAGATACCTTACTTTTCACTTTTGGGTTTTCACCTTTCAGTTTTCACTTTAATTTGCTATTCACAAGAAAAAATTGTATATTTGCCCATAATATATAGGTGAGTATGCATTTTAGAGTTTGTATAATACTTCTTGTTTCACTCTTCTCTGCTGTGGCGGCGAGGGCGCAAGTGAATGAGCCTGACGCTGATAAGGCGTTGGAGCCTGTGGCTGAGTGGGTGAAGCTAACCCCTGAGGAGTATATCTATCGTTGGCGTGCTACGGCGGTGGATAATATGGAGGTGTATGGTATTCCTGCGAGTATCACCATGGCGCAGGCTATCCTTGAGTCGGGTTTTGGTAATGGTTACTTGGCGCGTGTGGCAAACAACCACTTCTGCATTAAGTGCAAAAAGTCATGGACAGGACGCACCATAACACATGCCGATGACCGCCCTGATGACTGCTTTAGGGTATATGATAGCGTTGAGGAGTCGTTCGAGGATCATGCGAACTTCCTATGCAATGGTCAGCGTTATGAGTTCCTCTTTGCCTACGATACGGATGATTACAAGAGTTGGGCTAAGGGTCTTAAGCAAGCGGGATATGCTACAGCTCCAGACTATGCAGAGCGACTTATCGGTGTCGTTGAGCGATATAATCTTCAGTTGCTCGACAAGAAGAATGGTATAAAGCTCTATGATGAGTATCTTGCTAAGGAGCTTGGTATCAATGTCGATAACTTTGTAGAGAGTGCCGATGAGCAGACTCTGCACGAGACAAGCGAGCTTAATACCGAGGCCACCGAGGCAGATGTTGAGCATCTCAACATCAAGACGGCATACTCGGAGCAGGGTGTGGATCCGAATAACTATCGTGTGACGATAAACTCACACCGAGGTTATAATGTATATCGTGTGAATGGTACATTCTATATCATTGCTAATGAGGGCGATACATTTGAGTCTTTGGGTGAACTGTTTGAGTTATCTCCAAAGTTGCTACGCAGATTTAACGATCTTAAGGGTGATGTACAACCTACAAAGGGCGATATCATCTACATTGAGCCTAAGATGTTGCGTTGGAGTGGTGACGAGATGGCGCATATCGTGACTGAGGGCCAGAGTCTACGCGATATTGCTCAGATGTATGGCATACGCCTTAAAGCACTGGAGAGACTAAATAGAGCAAATAAGGCTAAGGAGCTTATGGCGGGTCAGAGCCTACGCCTACGATAACAGAGAATTAACCGACAAATAGATAAGCTATGAGTACACTACGCAGTAAGATTTTGGAGACTATAGTCAAGAAATCGACACTTAAGCAGCAGATCTTCGACAACACCTTCTCGACATTCAATCTCCTTAAGGAGACCCTCTTTGAGATGGCCTCGGAGATAGATGATGAGCTTGATGGTAAGCTTGACCGTCGTGTGCGTATCGAGTACCGCGATAGAGGTAAGTTTGAGGCGCAGTTGCAGGTGGCAAGCGATATCCTCCTCTTTCAGATGCATACCGATGTCTTTGAGTTCGATGCAAACCACATCATCTGGCAGAATAACTATGTGCAGACAGATAGAGATAACTCGTATATAGGTGTTATCAACATCTATAACTTTCTTTCAGACTCGTTGAAGTACAATAGAAATGCCGATGAGGGCTACCTTATTGGACGCATCTTTATAAATCGTGAGAAGTGTTTCTTTGTGGAGGGTAAGCGTCAGACACTTGTGCGTCCTATGGCCTTTGGCTCGCGCACCATTGACCGCGATGCCTTGGTGGATATCATCGAGACCGCGATAAACTACGCTCTGAACTTTGACCTGCTCATGCCACCATACGATGAGAATATCCGTGTTAGCGTTGACCAGTTCAACTCTAAGCTCGACAACTCGAAGTTTACGACGGGTAAGCGTCTAAGCTATGACTTCTCGATGGACGATATTTAGTTCGCCTAAGCATACGCAGAATAACCTTAGAAACCGAAAATATAAAACCGTAAATACCTAACTATTATGAAAAGACTACTTTGTACAATAGCTATGTTGGCCGTGGCGATATCTGCTTCGGCACAGGTGAGCTATCTCCAGATGGTCGAGGAGCGTAACCAGAATAGTCCTGACTATATCTCGCCAGCATCTTTGACCCCTGCACTCGGTACTGATCAGTATATGGAGTTGCATGGTAACTGCGTGAAGCTCTACGACTACCACAAGAAGTCGGAGGGTGTAACCGTATTCTCTACCGACCAGCTTATTATGTCCTATGTGAAGTCTCCAGATGGAACTATGGCATTGTATGAGAAGTGGGAGGGTGCATCGCCTCGTACAGAGGTATATCGCCACTCGTTCTTTTCGGACTACTATGTAGCTTGCCCTGATGGCTCGACTATCAAGATTGACGATGTGCGCGATGTTAGCTTCTCGCCAAACTCTAAGTTCCTTGCGATGTCGTATAACAACGATATCTTCCTCTATGACCTAACATCAAACGAGATCTATAACATCACAGATGATGGTCTTTGGAACCATGTTATCAATGGTACTACCGATTGGGTATATGAGGAGGAGTATGGCTTTACTAAGGCCTATGAGTTCTCACCTAACAGCGAGGAGATTGCCTACCTTAAGTTTGACGAGAGCCGCGTTAAGGAGTTCGAGATGATGCGCTACGACAACAATCTCTATAACAAGGCATACCGCTTCAAGTATCCTAAGGCTGGTGACGATAACTCTATCGTTACACTCCATGTCTACAACCTCGTAACACGCGAGACTCGTAAGATTGATACAGGCGCTGAGATTGACCAGTATATCCCACGCATCGGCTATACACCTGCGGGTGACCTCTTCTACTACCGTGTCAACCGTCTACAGAACCACTTTGAGGTTGTCTTGGTGGCTGCAGATGGCTCACAGCGTGTTATCTACAATGAGCAGGATGAGCGTTATGTGGAGCGTCCAAATGCTAAGAGTGTAACCTTCATCGATGGTGATAAGTTCATCGTGCGCGAGGAGACATCAGCAGGCTGGTTCCACCTATATCTACACTCTGTGGCTCAGGGTCGCTTGAACGCTATCACTGCGGGTGAGTGGGAGGTAACAGATATCGTGGGTATCGCACCTAATAAGAAGACTATATATTATATGTCTACCGAGCAGTCACCATTGGAGCGTCACCTCTACTCTGTAAATATCGACGGCACAAAGAAGACTTGCATCCTCTCAAAGCCTGGCTACTGGAGAGTATATCCATCAGCAAATATGAAGTACTTCGCTGCGGAGCACTCAGCAACAGACTGCTATCCTACAGCTGCGGTATATAACGCTAAGGGTAAGATGCTTCGCTCACTCATGCTAGAGGAGCCAGCAACTGAGGCACCTAAGTATCAGCGTCAGTATGCAACCTTTACCACAGAGCGTGGCGATGAACTTCAGTATTATCTCATCTACCCAGAGCGCTTCGACCCTGCAAAGAAGTACCCTGTGCTTATGACTCAGTACTCAGGCCCAGGCTCTCAGGAGATTGCTAACCGCTACACAACAGATTGGGAGGAGACCTTGGCACGCAATGGCTATATCGTGGCTTGCTGCGATGCTCGTGGTACCGGCTATCGTGGTGAGGAGTTCAAGAAGGTGACATACGGAAACCTCGGCTTCTGTGAGGTTGAGGATCAGCTATCATTTGCTAAGTACCTTGCAGCACAGAACTTCGTAGATGCTGACCGCCTCGGTATCTATGGTTGGTCGTATGGTGGTTTCATGGCCTTGGGCTGTGCGCTTAAGGGTGACGGCATCTTCAAAATGGCTATTGCTGTAGCTCCTGTGACCTCATGGCGCTACTACGACTCTATCTACACAGAGATTTATAACGGCTTGCCTCAGGACAACCCTGCAGGCTATGATAATAACTCACCTATCAACTTCGCTGATCGCCTAAGCCTTAACACACGCCTCCTTATCATCCATGGCACTGCCGATGATAATGTACACTTCCAGAACGCTATGGAGATGTGTCGCGCACTTAACGCCGCAGGTAAGCAGTACGATATGATGGTCTACCCAGATCAGAACCACTCTATGCGTCCATCTGGTATGATTCATATTCGTCAGAAGATGGTGGATTACTGTCTTGAGAATCTATAATTTCTTGTGATAAGGGGCACATCTGCTGCCGCTAACAAAAGAAAATACGAATGGGCAGATCACTAAAGTACAGCCCATCCGTATTTTTTTTGCCGAGCGTTGCATCTGACCCCTTCTCGCAAGAAATAATTCCTCCTGATAAGGTATATATCTGGTGCTGCTAACAAAAAGACTCGACAATGAGCGACACGCCAAAGTACAGCCCATCCGTATTTTTTTGCCGAGCGTTGCATCTGGCTCCTTCTTGCAAGAAATTGGGGCGTTGTGCTAATTAAAGTTGTGATGATGAGTTCTGATGAGTTCTAATGAGTTTCATGGGTTCTGATGATTTTTCTGTTGATAGCGCTTTGCTCATCAGAACACATAGTAACGCATTAGACCACATTTGACTGCGCATATCATCGTTGTCGCTTTATGCCGTGCATATGCCGTGCAGAATAAAAATTTTTGTAGTTCAAAATTATTTTGTATCTTTGCGGGGTTGTATAGATAATAACGCCTATAGAAACATATAATTAACTAATAATATATCACTATGACAATTACAGCATCAGACATTAAGATCGGTATGTGCGTAGAGATGGAGGGCAAGACATTTATCGTCGTTGATTTCCAGCACTGCAAGCCAGGTAAGGGCCCTGCTTTCGTTCGCTCAAAGCTCAAGAACCTTGAGAACGGTAATGTTCTCGATAAGACTTTCTCTTCTGTATCTCAGAAGATTGAGCAGGTACGCGTAGAGCGTCGCCCATATCAGTTCACATACGAGGATGACCTCGGTGCTCACTTCATGCACACTGAGACTTTCGAGGAGATTAACATCGACAAGAACCTTATCAACAACGCAGACCTTATGGCTGATGGCCAGATCGTTGAGGTTATGTTCCACACTGAGAAGGAGACTGTTCTTTCAGCTGAGCTTCCTCCAATCGTTGATATGGAGGTTACTTACACTGAGCCAGGTGTTCGTGGCGATACCGCTTCAACAAACTCACTTAAGGCTGCTACTGTAAACACTGGTGCTACTATCAAGGTGCCTTTGTTCATCAATACAGGTGACAAGATTCGCGTTGATACTCGTACTCGTGAGTACTACGAGCGTATCAAGTAATTGATCCTCAACACACCGAAAAGGGGCTTATCCGCATAGGATAGCCCCTTTTTCTTTTGCTCTTACTAAGATAGGTTAGAATGAGTCACGAAGAGTCTAAATAAGTTATAATAGCCCTACATATCAACCCATCGAAATCGATTAAAACCCATAGCAACTCATTAAATAAGCGCCAGCATTGATTGCTGGGCACCAGCGACCCACTTATTGTTGTCAGAATGGTGCAGACAGAACGCTCGGTGAAATTGGTTGTACTATGGCGTATTGCTTTTTGTTGGCTGCCGCAGATGCGCCATTACCACAACCCACAAAAAAGAGAGGGAAGATCAATAGACCTCCCCTCTCAACTCATTACGTCGCCACACAAGTGGCACACGCTACTAGTTGTACTTGAATGTTGCCTCGTCTGATACAGTCAACTTCTTACGACCCTTAGCGCGACGTGCTGCCAATACCTTACGGCCATTAGCGGTAGCCATTCTCTGACGGAAACCGTGCTTGTTAATTCTCTTGCGACGAGAAGGCTGATAAGTTCTTTTCATTGCCATAGTTGTATCTGTTTTTTATTGTTTTTGTTCCGTTTAAAGT